>NZ_JALAHD010000253.1 GCF_022712095.1 Chryseobacterium sp.
AATCAAGTAAATAAACAAAGTTCAAGCTCCTGTTCACGTGGTGGATAGGAGCTTTTTATGTATTCGGAATTAAATCACCAAGATAAAAAAGAATTAAAAAGACAATTAAAAATAGAGTTAGACCAACAAGCGGTTCGAGTAAGTGGTAAATCCGAGATACCTGAAGAGAAGGTATCCTACCATTCGGGACAAGTTTTACATGATAAGAATATCTATGGTCAGGAAAGACCGTGGCAAAAACGAAAAATCGAGAATGTACGGTATGCCGAATATTTGGAAATTCTGGAATTTAAGAAAGCCCATAATGTCCATGACTGTGCTGAAACTATTAAGTATCGAGTTACGGACAATGGAGAAATGAAGTTGTATCAAGTTTGGTTTTGTAAATCTCGGTTGTGTCCGTTGTGCAATTGGCGTCGAGCCAATAAGAGCGCTAAACAGTTAGAAATGATTTTGAATGAAGCAGTTAAACGCCAACCTAAAGCTCGATTCTTTTTTTTAACGCTGACGACTAGAAATACATACAACAAAGAGGGGTTAAAAAAGGAATTAGGTAGATTTGGCCGTGCTGTATATAAATTAATGCAGTATAAAAAAGTGTCTAAGAACTTGTTAGGCTATGTTCGTTCGACGGAAATTACAGTCAATGAAGATGGCAGTTATCATCAGCACATGCATTTGTTGGTTATGGTTAAGAATACGTATTTTAAAGATTCTGGAAATTACCTTTCACAATCGGAATGGACAAAGCTTTGGCAACGGGCGATGAAATTAGGCTATACTCCGATAGTTAATGTGGAAGCAGTTAAAGCTAATCGTGCTAGGGGAAAAGGTTCACTAAAAGCGTCGGCACTGGAAACAGCGAAGTATCAGACTAAATCAGCAGATTATATGACCAAAGATGATGAACGCAATTTGACCGTGATTGATGATTTGGAATTTGCTTTGAAAGGTTCTCGACAAGTCAGTTTTGCGGGATTGTTGAAAGAAATTCGAAAAGATTTGCAACTTGATGATGTTGAAAATGGTGATTTAATTCATGCAAATAGTGAGAATGAAAAATTACCTGAAGTAGTTAAGGTTGCAGTGGCAAAATTTGATTACCAGAGAATGAATTATTTTTGGCGATAGAAATAAATTCATTTCTAGCTACTTTTTTTGGTTTTAATATGTTGTAGGATTGTGATTAACTCTGAAGAGTTCTGGTTGTGTAAAGTTTTTATTTAAATGTCGGGTGTCTTTCGGGTGACTGTCGTGTACGAGATTTTAAAAATAAGTTAGTATAAATTTATGAATAAATATAGAGTTTCTGAATTAAGAAAAGAAAAAGGCTGGACACAAGAAATGCTAGCTGAAAAGTCGTATATAACTGTTAGAACGATTCAGAGGTTGGAAGCAGGTGAAGATGTTAGCTTAGATACTTTAACTTCAATTTCAAATGCTTTATCTGTTAAAATTAGTGATTTATTTGAGGACATAGAGGAAGAAGAAAGAGAGGCTGAAATCATGGACGTTTCTAAAGAACAAGCGATTCAAATTGATTATAGGAAAAAGAAATTAGGCTCAATAAAACTTCTAGTAATAGCAATGATATTTACGACTATGTCCATCTTGGCTGTATCTATCATCAGCTATTCAACTAAGAATAATATAGTTCTATTTTGGTTATTATGGGTGAGTTTATTATTATTCTTGATAGCTGGCGCAAATTATTATTTGGAAATAAAAGTAAATAAGCAATTAGATAATGAATACCCGCTCACTAGAGGTGTCTCTATAGTAGAGAAAGAAAGGGAACCTATAGAGAATGTTTGGCAGTTTATTGCCCAATATTGGTGGATTGTTTTTCCTATAGGCGGATTTTTAAGTTGGCTTATTCCTTTTTTATTTTAAGAAATATAGGGGGAATATCATAAAAAATCGATTTTTCGATTACCATGATAAATATGTAAAAAGTTTGAATACTTAGAAAATGAATCGTGATTGATGATGAGATGTTTCAATGTTCAGATTATAGAAAATGATGGTATAATCTGGTTGTAAGAGAACGAGGTTCATTAAGTAAACCTCAAAAAAGCCCCGACTATCGTAAGTAGTCAGAGCTTTTTTTATTTTGTTTTAATGGTTATTTAACCACCATGCAAAATAAATTGAGATGATCTGAATGATTAAATTCAGTTCAAATTGTAAGAGAACTATATCGAGGTTCATTGGTCTCGCCTCCTGCTGAAAATTAAATAATCAACAGCAATTAGTATTTTAGCATGCTTCTTTGACCGCCCGTTTTTTTTAGGACGGTTTTTTATATCGAAAACTTTGCATTATGCTTAAACATAAATCTAATTAAAAATTAAATCAATCTACGAACGCTAATATAGCAAGCTTTTCGGGTGTTTATGAGTAGTTATGGAGTAGTTATAGGAGTAGCCACGGAGTAGCCATTCCGCGAAAATGTGTTATCACTAGGAATGCCGACACTGTCGGCTTATCAGCTTGTCTGATAACAGTTCCCCTTATGCTCTTTCTTTCAGAAACTCTAAAAGAAAAAATAAATTTGAAGTAGTGTAGTTAAAATGGCATAGGGAGCTCATATTTTGCATTTTAAGCCATTTGAGGTGGTTCTGCGAGGAAATGTATTGACGAGCGTTTTTGAGCCGTTAAGGAGCGTCTCTCCGAGCGTCAGTCGAGGATATACTGAGCCACAAGGGTTTAGGTTTTTGGTGACCTTTATATAAATATAATATATATTTGTTATTTAAAAATTTGGGAGTATAAGGATCCTTTAATACCAAGGAATAACAACTTTGAAATGCGACAAAAAGGTTGTGAAGTGCGACATTGTTATGGTTTTGTCGTATTTAATCAGTTTAAAAAATGATGATGGTTTTTTGAGGGGTGAAACGGAGTTTTTTCGGAGAAAAAATGGAGTTTTTTCTTATCTTGATACTATATAGAAACAACTCCATTTTTTTATTTCTAGCTTGACCCTTGATATGACGCGGTTTATACTGATTATCAAAGTGGAACGGCAAACGTCGTTATTGCAAATTTAAACAAAAAGAAAACCCACGTGCAAAATCTCTTCTTGGCGGTCGAGACACGTGAGTTTGAACTTGTAATATTTACTAGATATATTCTACGGGTCAGACCTTAATAAATCAAGTAAATAAACAAAGTTCAAGCTCCTGTTCACGTGGTGGATAGGAGCTTTTTATGTATTCGGAATTAAATCACCAAGATAAAAAAGAATTAAAAAGACAATTAAAAATAGAGTTAGACCAACAAGCGGTTCGAGTA
>NZ_JALAHD010000254.1 GCF_022712095.1 Chryseobacterium sp.
CGTTTATATTATAATTAAATCGATAGAAGATATGAAAAAATTATTGTTAACATGTATGCTTTCATTATTCGGAGTATTGTCTTTCGCCCAGATTGAGGGAAAATGGAAGACGATAGATGATGAAACCAAACAAGCAAAATCCATAGTGGAGATTTATAAAAAATCAGATGGCAAATATTATGGGAAAGTATCCCAGTTACTTATCAAGCCGGAAGATCCAAACTGCTCCAGCTGTAAAGATGACAGAAAAGGAAAACCTATTTTGGGAATGGAAGTGATCAGAGGATTAAGTAAGGACGGAGATGAATTTTCAGGAGGAACCATTACGGATCCCAAGACAGGAAAAACGTATAAATGTACAGTTACAAGAAAAGGCGATCAGCTGAATGTAAGAGGATATGTAGGCGTTTCCCTGCTAGGAAGAACACAAACCTGGCAAAAGGTCAATTAATCAGGTTTAAAATAATATTAATTCAGCGGCATTTCATGAATGAGATGTCGTTTTTGTTATGGGGATAATAAAAAATCACTATTTTTGTAGTCTAAATTTTTCAAAAAAATATGGCAGAATATACTTTTCGTGAAGTAATTGCACAGGCAATGAGCGAAGAAATGCGTAAAGATGAATCCATTTATTTAATGGGAGAAGAAGTTGCAGAATACAATGGTGCATATAAAGCTTCCAAAGGAATGCTGGATGAATTTGGTCCTAAAAGAATTATCGATACTCCGATTGCAGAGCTAGGTTTTACAGGTATTTCCGTAGGAGCTGCAATGAATGGTAACAGACCGATTGTAGAATTCATGACATTCAATTTCTCATTAGTAGGAATCGATCAGATTATAAACAATGCTGCAAAAATCCGTCAGATGAGTGGAGGGCAGTGGAATTGTCCGATAGTGTTCCGCGGACCTACGGCTTCTGCAGGACAATTAGGAGCAACACACTCTCAGGCTTTTGAAAGTTGGTATGCTAACTGTCCTGGGCTAAAAGTGGTAGTTCCTTCCAATCCTTATGATGCGAAAGGACTATTGAAAACAGCAATTCAGGATAATGATCCAGTAATTTTCATGGAATCAGAGCAGATGTATGGTGATAAAATGGAAATTCCTGAAGAAGAGTACTACTTACCGATAGGAAAAGCAGATATTAAAAAAGAAGGTAAAGATGTTACTTTAGTTTCTTTTGGTAAAATTATGAAATTAGCTATTCAGGCAGCTGAAGATTTAGCTAAAGAAGGAATTTCTGTAGAAGTGATAGACTTAAGAACGGTTCGTCCTTTAGATTTTGATACTATTTTAACTTCAGTGAAGAAAACCAACAGATTGGTAATCCTTGAAGAAGCTTGGCCGTTTGGGTCTGTTTCTTCTGAAATTACTTATATGGTTCAGCAAAAAGCATTTGATTATCTGGATGCTCCAATCAAGAGAATTACTACTCCTGATGCTCCAGCACCTTATTCCGCAGCTTTATTTGCAGAATGGTTCCCTAAACTTGAAAAAGTGAAAGAAGAAATAAAAAAAGCAATGTATATTAAATCATAGAAAAAAACTTCCGAAAGGAAGTTTTTTCATTTATTTAATTTATCATTAAAAGTTTCCTGAGATCATAAAATTAGTATAAATTTGCGCTTTTAATTTTTAAAATTAACTGGTATGGCAGAAGTTACAGAAGGCGGTCATCACTTTGACATTAAAAAGCTTTCATTTGTTGGAGTTATTGTATCTCTCGGTATTGTTTTCGGGGATATTGGTACCTCACCGCTTTACGTAATGAAGGCTATTGTGAATGCCCGAAAAGTAGGATCTGCAATGCCCTTTGATGAATATATTGAAGGAGCGCTTTCATGTATTATCTGGACCCTCACTCTTCAGACAACTCTGAAATATGTAGTGATTGCTTTAAGAGCAGACAATAAAGGAGAAGGAGGAATTTTAGCCCTTTATTCACTAGTTAAAAAGCTTAAGAAAAAATGGCTCTATGTGGTAGCTATTATAGGAGCCTCTACATTGGTTGCAGACAGTGTTATTACACCTTCACTGACGGTGATGTCTGCCATTGAAGGACTTAAAATTTATAACCCGGAAACACCTGTTGTAACCATTACTTTGGTTATTCTATTTGTGATTTTCGTTGTCCAGCAGTTTGGTACCGCTTCCATAGGAAGGTTTTTTGGTCCTATTATGGTGACCTGGTTCCTTGCCTTAGGTATTTTCGGGGCTTTACATATTTCTGATCATATCGAGATCATCAGGGCATTCAATCCTATTTATGCATATAATCTTATCACCCATTCCTCCAGTGCGATTGTTATTATGGGAGCTGTATTCCTGTGTACGACCGGTGCAGAAGCCTTATATTCGGATCTTGGACACTGTGGAGCTAAAAATATCAGAGTAAGCTGGGTTTTTGTTAAACTCATGCTGATCCTTAACTATTTAGGACAGGGAGCGTGGCTTTTAGATAATTATGAGCAGGTATTTAACGGGGTGAATCCTTTCTTTGGAATTATGCCTCAATGGGCGGTTCTACCGGGAGTAATTCTGGCGACGGCAGCTGCGATTATTGCCAGTCAGGCAGTAATTACCGGATCATTTACCATGTTTTCGGAAGCAATGTCAATATCATTCTGGCCTAACCAGCATATAGAATATCCTTCGGGAGTAAAAGGACAGATGTATATTCCAAGAATTAACTGGGGACTTATGGCATTCTGCTTTATAGTAGTTATATTCTTCCAGAAATCAGAACGTATGGAAGCAGCATATGGGTTAACAATAACCATAACAATGCTTATGACTACAATCTTATTATTATTCTGGCTCAGCAGAACAAGGCTGAATAAGATATTTCTTATAGGATTTGGAATGGTTTACCTCTTCCTTGAATCCGGATTCTTCTATGCTAATGTTATCAAGTTTGTAGATGGAGGATGGCTGACAATGGTACTTGGAGGATTTATAGCAGTCTGTATGTATGCTTGGTATAACGGCAGACTTTTAAAAGCTAAATTCATTCAGTATGTGAAGATTGATAAATATGTTGGGATTATCAAAGACATGAAACTGGATGAAACAATTCCTAAATATGCAACTAATCTTGCTTATCTGAGCAGGGCAAAACGTAATGATGAAGTAGAATCCAAAATCATCTATTCAATTATTAAAAAACAGCCTAAAAGAGCAGATCATTACTTTATTTTAAGTATTGTCAATCAGGAAGACCCTTATACATTTAAATATACGGTAGATGAAATTTTACCTGGAACAGTTTATAAAGTTAACTTCCTGTTAGGATTCAAAGTAGACAGGAGAATCAATGATTATTTTAAAATGGTATTAAAAGATTTAATGGATGATGGAACTATTCCTTCAAGAAGCAGTCATCCGTCTTTAAGGGCACATAATATACCTCCTGATCTGAAATATGTTATCATAGATAATACCTATATAAACGATATTCTTTTGACCGTTAAGCAAAAAATTACCCTTAATATATACAACTTTGTGAAGTATATCGGAAGTGATGATTTCAAAGCTTGGGGCGTTACTGCGCATAATGTGGAAGTGGAATCAGCACCCATTACCGATGAAACCATTCCGCTAAAAAAAATCGAACAATCAGGATTTTTAAGGCATA
>NZ_JALAHD010000255.1 GCF_022712095.1 Chryseobacterium sp.
AGGTATTTCTTCCTAGTTTATATAAAAATGAACTGTTTCAACGTATTGAAACAGTTCATTTTTTTCTTAATTAATCATCTCGTAGTATATCCACCATTCGCAAAAATCGTCTGCCCGGTAATCCACCATCCGTCTGTCACCAGGAACTCTACCAGGGGAGCAATATCTTTAATATCCGTCAATCCACCAAGTGCAGAAGCCGATTTATGATAGGCTACAGCATCTTCACCTTCCTGCCCATAGAAGAAAGGTGTATCCATTGGACCTGGCGCTACAGCTGTCACAGAAATCCCCCTATTTCCAAATTCTTTGGAAGCCATTCTTGTAAAATGTTCCACCGGAGCTTTAGCACCGGCATAGGTAGAATATAATCCTGTATAGGCTGCTAGCAATGATGTAACAATGGTACATATCTTTCCGTGATCATTAAGATATTTTCCTGCTTCCTGAATAAAAAAATAAGCTACTTTTGAATTGATATTAAACATGGTATCATATTCTTCTTCGGTAGTTTCTAAAAAAGGCTTTTTCAAGACCATCCCCACTGTATTGACTGCGATATCAATACCTCCAAATTGACTTTTTGTCTCTTCAAAAAGCTTTTTAATATTCTCTACTTTAGTAAGATCAGCCTGAAAAAGAAATGCTTCACCTCCGGCACTCTGAATATCAGAAAGTGTTTTTTCAGCGTCAGCTTTTGTACTGTCACTGTTATAATGAATACTTACTCTGGCTCCTTTTGCTGCAAAATCCCTGCTGAGCAGACCTCCTAAGTTTTTTGCTCCTCCTGCAACCAATACTACTTTTCCTTTTAAATCATTTTTTGACATAATTTCTGTTCATTTTAATAATTGATCAACAAATTTCCAAAATGAACAAAAAAAAAGTATGGTGAATATTTCGGAAAATCAGCTCCTGTTTTTTTGTCTCCATATATTAGGAGTATCTCCAACGATTTTCTTAAAAAATTTTGAAAAATTAGAAGGATCATAAGTAAAAGTTCTGGCAATCTCAGAGACAGAAAGGTCTGTGTCCCTCAGTAACCCCTGTACCTGACTGATAATTTTCATATCATAGAAATGACAGGGATGATTACCTGTTTCTTTCTGTACTGTATCCGTAAGGTGCTTGTGGGAAATACACAACTTATCGGCAATCTCGCTCAGCTTCATAAAATCCAGAGTTTTCCCTGTTATAACCTCATCAATGTGATGATCGAGAAAGTCCATATATTGTTTTGTTATCTCTTCTCCTCTCGAAATATTTTTTTGTGTGTTTTTGTACATATGCATAGTTAATCAAGTGAATTTACAATTTTTTTGGAATTCTATAGATTAAAGCTATGCTGGTCATCCATAAAAAGACCTCCGGAGTTTACTATTCCGGAGGTCTTTTTTATTTTTTAATAATAATTCTAGTGAGCTTCCAGCCAGTTATTTCCGACTCCTACTTCTACCAATAAAGGGACCTGAGTTTCTAATGCTCCTTCCATTTCAGTTTTGATAAGAGCAGATGCCAATTCTATTTCCTCCACAGGAGATTCAAATACCAATTCGTCATGTACCTGCAAAAGCATTTTGGTTTTTAGCTGCTGAGTGTCCAGTTCCTGATCTATCTTGATCATGGCAATTTTAATAATATCGGCAGCACTTCCTTGGATTGGAGCATTAACAGCATTTCTTTCTGCATGTCCTCTTACTACAAAATTACCGGAATTGATATCTTTTAAATGGCGTTTTCTACCAAGAATAGTTTCTACATATCCTAACTGACGGGCTTTATTAACCTGCTCTGCCATATATTCTTTAAGCTTCGGATAGGTTTGAAAATAGGCATCGATCATCTGCTTAGCCTCTGTTCTTGAAAGCCCTGTCTGTTCTGCTAAAGCAAAAGCTCCCTGCCCGTAAATAATTCCAAAATTTACCGTTTTAGCCTGGCTTCTCTGGGTTTTGGAAACATCTTCCAATGAAATCTTAAATAATTTCGCAGCAGTAGAAGCATGAATGTCTTCACCGTTCTGGAAAGCCTTAATCATATTTTCTTCTCCGGATATTTCTGCAATTAAACGAAGTTCAATCTGTGAATAATCCGCTGAAATTATTTTTTTTCCTTCTCCTGAAACAAAGGCTCCACGAATCTGTTGCCCTCTTAAGGTACGGATCGGGATATTCTGTAAATTAGGGTTTACACTTGCCAGACGTCCAGTCGCTGCAGTAGTTTGGGAAAAATTAGTATGGACCCTGTTATCTGTTTTTTCAATCTGAGAAGGCAGTGCATCTACATAGGTAGATTTCAGCTTCTGATAAGTTCTGTATTCCAGGATATGCTTAATGATTTCATGCTTGGAAGCTAATTTCTGTAATACATCTTCCGAAGTCGCATACTGGCCTGTTTTGGTTTTCTTCGCCTTTGGATCCAGCTGCATTTTTTCAAAAAGGATTTCCCCTAGCTGTCTTGGAGAGTTCATATTAAATTCTTCTCCTGATAATTCAAAAATTTTCTTTTCAAGTTCTTTCAAATCATTTTCCAGATCTATACTTTCTTTAGCCAGCCACTGCTCATCTAGTGAAATTCCTGCAAGCTCCATTTTAGCCAACACTTCCATCAGTGGCATTTCTATTTTATAAAAAAGCTCTTCCAGATTTTCTTTTTTCAGCTGTGGAGCAAATAGTTCATATAACTGGAATGTAATATCTGCATCTTCTGCTGCATAATCAGTTTGAGTTCTTAAATCCGCATCACGAAAATTACCCTGGTTTTTTCCTTTTTTTCCAATAATGGTTTCAATGGATACCGGTTTATAATTCAGATAAACCTCCGAAAGATAATCCATTCCATGTCTTCCATCCGGATTCAGTAGATAATGGGCAATCATAGTATCAAACATGGCTCCTTTTACCGTAATATCATATTGCTTGAGTATTTTATAATCAAACTTAAGATTATGGGCTACTTTAAGAACGTCTTCTTTTTCAAAGAAGGGCCTGAAAATTTCCAGCGTCTGAAGCACTTCTCCTCTATCTTCTGATAGCGGGATATAGTAAGCCAATCCTTTTTTATAGGAAAAACTCATTCCCACCAGCTCTGCTTCCAGCTCATTCAGAGAAGTGGTTTCCGTATCAAAACAAACGACCCTCTGTTTTAAAAGATTATTCACCAAAGCTTTCTGAGCCTTAGGATTATTAATAAACTGGTACAAATGATCATTTTCAGCAATGCTCGATTTTGTAGAAGTAGCCTGATCCAGTTCTTCAAAATTGGCAAATAAATCCAACTGGGTAACCTGGCCTTTGACCTGTGTTCCTGAAGGGGTCTGTTTTACTTCAACCTGGCTAATAACAACAGTTTCTGTAGGTGCAAAAGCTCTGTAAAGATTTTCGTATAGTCTTCTGAATTCTATTTCATCAAAAACTTCTTTCACTTTTTCGAAATCCGGAGTTTCCAGATCATATTGTTCCTGATGGAACTCGATAGGCACATCACAAATAATCGTCGCGAGCTTTTTGGATAGAATCCCTCTTTCCGCCGAAGCTTCTACCTTTTCTTTTAATTTTCCTTTTAACTGATCTGTATTGGCTAAAAGGTTCTCGATACTTCCATATTCCTTCAGGAACTTCATGGCTGTCTTTTCTCCTACACCTTCCAGCCCCGGAATATTATCAACAGCATCACCCATCATCGCCAGAAAGTCGATTACCTGCTTAGGATCTTCAATTTCATATTTGGCTTTTATTTCTTCTACTCCAAGAATTTCTACATCACCACCTTTTAATCCCGGTTTGTAGATTTTAATTTTATCGGTTACCAACTGGGCAAAATCTTTATCCGGTGTTACCATAAAAGTGGTATATCCTTCTTTTTCCGCTTTACAGGCAATAGTTCCTATTACATCATCCGCTTCATAGCCTTCCACTCCCAAAATAGGAATATGCATAGCTTCCAGAATTTTATGGATATAGGGTACGGCAATCTTAATAGCTTCGGGAGTTTCGCTTCTGTTGGCTTTATAATCAGCAAAATCATCTGTCCTTACACTTGCCTGTCCTACATCGAAAACTACGGCAAGATGGGTTGGTTTTTCTCTTCTGATCAGTTCAATCAGAGAGTTGGTAAATCCAAAAATTGCAGATGTGTCTAATCCTTTACTGGTAAGCCTAGGGTTTCTGATCAATGCATAATATCCTCTGAAAATCATAGCATAAGCATCGATCAAAAATAACCTTTTATCTTGTGTTGCGTCCATAAATTCTATAATGAACAAATATAAGAAAATAGGAATATTTCTGGTCTACATTTTAAGACAGGAATTTAAAATCGGATAGATAGATCCTTTGCTTACCCTAATGGAAGTCACCTGTTCTAAGGTTTATTACAAGAATAAATAAAAATTATATTGGTATGTGTCACTAAAGCTATTCAGAGCACGCTTCTATTTAACAATCATGATTTTCATAATTGACTTCATCCAGTTTATTCTGATAGGTTTCCGAATCTTTTTTATTTATATTTTCCTGTTTTAAAAACACAGGCAGCTGTCTCTTCCCATCCGGGCTTATCCAGGTTCCTTTCAAAGTATTTTCTTCTTTCTTAAGAATCATTAATCCTGTAAAGCCATATTCCACCATGGCATATTCATCTTTATCACTTCTTGAAATATCTAATTGCAACCATTTACTGACTTTATCATATTTATACATTGCCATATAAAAAGGATCTCCGCCACAGCCATTTTGCTGAGCCTGTAAATATAAGGTTACGGGCATTTTCCGATCTATCAGCCCTTTATACAAAAAAGATTGTTGCTCCTGTGCGTTTATAAACAAAACAGAGATCGTAAAAAAGCTTAGAAAAAAAAGTTTTTTCAACATGAAGGAATATTTTAAAATGAGTTTTTATCTGAATTTTTTCTTTCTCGTTAAGAAATAAACCCAAACTCCATATACTAGGAAAGCTCCTAATAAGAAAGGGAGCACAAAAGCAAAACTAAGGTCCTTCCAGATTAGCTTTCCAAAACTTTTATATTTTATATAAGCTTCGACTACGCTTCCGACTAAAACAATAAAAATAAACAATAGAATAATAGTTCCAATCGTTATCATTTTAGGACTCATCTTATCAATGAGACTATATTTAATGGGTTCGGTTTTCACCACATATTCACCAAAATGAGGAAATTTCCGGTCTTCCATCTTGGCATCTACCTGTTTTTTATTAAAATGCTGCTTGATATAAGGCAGCAGATACTTGAATAATTTATCAATTTCTTCTACATCTTGTTCTGTAGAAAAAGGAGTAAACCCTCCATGTCCTACTCTTATTTTAATCTTTTCATTATTGGTTATAAAGGTTAAGTATCTAAAATTAGTCTGTCCCGTATTTTTTATCATTTTGAGATCTTTCAAGGGAATTTTCCAATTATCTTTCCCGTGTTTGATTGTAAGCTGATCATTAAAAATCTCCACCTCCCAATCTTTGTTCTTAATAAATTTCATAAGAATTCTGAGAATCAGAAAACTTAATCCAATAGTAACCCCTGCAAAGGCTAAAGTTTTTGCCAAAAAGTATTCTCCATAGTTTTTTAACACCATAAAGAATACAGGAAACAAGCAGATAATAATAACTCCTGTAATAATTGAGATCCTGATTTCTGTCTGATAACTGATCCCTTTAAAGGCAAATTTCTTATTCTTCATTTTAAAATGATATAATCCTTGTGATTAATCCGCTTCAATATTACCAAAAATTTTTCTGTAATCCTCTTTATTAAACAGAGAAAGTC
>NZ_JALAHD010000256.1 GCF_022712095.1 Chryseobacterium sp.
TATTTATACTTATCTTTATTATTATCTATGGCTTTGCAATCTCTCAAACACATAGATTTATTTATGAATTGGCAATTCAGAAGAATGGAGAGGTTAACAAAACCAATATGGTACTCGATATTGACAAAAATTTTGTCAAATTCTATGATTATGAGTTTCTTCAGGTTGATTCTCTCCGGAAAAAAAATGGAGAAGATATACAAACTAATTCTGAAGTAGATCAATTGATTTTAAGACGAACCAATAGTTCAGAGAATAAATCCTTTCATACGCACACATATGACTACTTTGTTCTAACATCAAAAGATAAGATAGATTGGAAATTGCAGAAGGAAACGAAAAAAGTCGACAATTATACACTTCAAAAAGCAAGTACAAACTTTGGCGGAAGAAATTGGACAGCCTGGTTTAATTCTGAAATTCCATTTCAAGAAGGGCCTTATAAATTTACAGGCTTATCCGGATTAATATTTGAAATATATGATTCTGAAAATATTTTTCATTATTCTTTAATAAAAAGCCTTAATCTACCTGAAACATTTGATACAAATAACTTTTTAGAAACCCATTATGGAAAAAAACCAATATCTGTATCACTAAAACAATATCAAAAAATCAAATTAGATTATTATACTAACATTGTTGAGGTTCTTCAGAGCTTTGCTAAAAAAGGAGGCACAATAGATTCAGAGCAAAGTCTAAGCAACCCTGAAGAAATTAGTAGAAAAAGAAAAAGTTTACAAGACAACATAAAAAAATACTATTTACCAATTGAGAAAGATAACGCAATCCCTTATCCCTAGATAATAATAGTAATAAATAATTTGTATGATATGAGATGTGGAAAGACCGTACTGATTTTATTTATTCAATACGGTCTTATTAATTTATTTATTTTATCCAAAAGACAATCATATTCATTCATACTCTCACTAATCAAGTTTTACGGAAAAGTAACCATTTGAAATTCAGATGAGGTGAAGCGTCTTTTTTTTATTTTCAATCAATTAAATTAAATAAATTCCCCTTTCTTTATAAATTTCTGCTTTAACAATATCATATCCTCACTAACTTTACGATCCAAAATCTTCGCATAATGCTGGGTTGTTCTCATATTTTTATGCCCCAACATTTTACTCACACTTTCAATTGAAACTCCATTCGACAAAGTAATTGTTGTAGCAAAGGTATGGCGTGCTATATGATAGGTTAATTCTTTATTGACACCACACAGATCAGCAATTTCCTTTAAATATGCATTCATTTTTTGATTGCTGAGAATAGGAAGTAGCCTTCCACTGTTTATACAGGTCGGATGATTTTTATATTTCTCAATAATACATTCAGCCTGTGCTAGCAATGGGATATTAGATGTCGTTTTAGTCTTTTGGCGTTTGGTAAAGATCCATCGGGTCCCATCCAAGCCAATATTGATATTTTTGTCTGTTAATTTTCTTGTATCAATATATGCCAATCCTGTAAAACAGCTAAATAAAAAAATATCTCTGACTAATGATAACCGCTCATTTTTGAAATCTTTGATAAAAAGCTTTTCCAACTCCTGCTCGTTAAGAAATACTCTTGTTACTTCATCAAATTTTGAATCATAATTCATAAATGGATCTTTTTCCAACCAACCATGATTCAAGCAAATCCTAATGATCTTTCCAAAATTCATAATATACTTTACAGCAGTATTATTATTACAACGTTTTTCAGTCCTTAGAAAAAATTCAAAATCATTGAGGAAAGAATAGTCTATTTTTCGGATATCAATATCAGAAATATTATATTTCCACAGAAGAAATTCTTCTGTATGACTTAAACAGGTTTTATAACGTGTTAAGGTTCCCTTAGCAAACTCCTTCCCTACTAACTTTTCCATTCTGCAATTATGATCCTTAAATATTGGAATTAACATTCGATTCTTTTGATCTTTTCCCAATAGTTTGTTCTTAAGGAGCTCGCTGCTTACTGGCTCGCCATCTCTTATCAGTTTGTGATAGGTATCATAAACTTTCTGTTCAAACGTTTTAAGATAGAAATTAAGGGATTTACATTCTTCTGAAGATCCTTTTACACTTTGAGCTTGAGAGTTCCATTTCGAAGGTAATATCGTTCGTTTTGTACTTAGCTCTGAAATTTTACCATCAATAGTAATTCTCATATAGATAGGTACTTCTCCCTGAGTGTTGACTTTGGCTTTTTTGAGATAAAAAAGCAAATTGAATGTCTTGTTCATTTTATACCGTTTTTAAAAATTCTAAACATAAACTCTTTAAAAACATTTCACAAGATGTTTAATTTCTGAACAAGCCCATGAACAGGCTTATTTCTTACTTTTTAGTGACCTCTATTCTACCTTTTCAACAGGTCACTGAATAGGTCACTTTCATATTGTGATTTTTTAGTCCCTTTTGGAACATGTATAAAACAAAAAAAGCTTTAAAACATCTGTTTTAAAGCTTTTTGTACTATTTTGATTTAATAGTTGCGATCCGGACGGGACTCGAACCCGCGACCTCCGCCGTGACAGGGCGGCATTCTAACCAGCTGAACTACCGGATCAGTAGTTCTTGTTTTTAATCAAATTTGATTGCGATCCGGACGGGACTCGAACCCGCGACCTCCGCCGTGACAGGGCGGCATTCTAACCAACTGAACTACCGGATCAAATTTTGTTAAAGAACGTCTCTTGTTTTTCGTGATTGCAAAATTACAACTTTTCTGGAATCTCACAATGTTTTTTACAAAAAAAATGCTTCCCTAACTGGAAAGCATTCATAATCAAAGCTATTTTTTATAAGTGAGCACTTAATTTCTCAGCGATCACTTCTTTAGGTGCTACACCTACTAATTTATCTACTACCTCACCGTTTTTAAAAATCAAAACAGTAGGAATATTTCTGATACCATACTGCATGGAAATTTCCTGGTTGTTATCTACATCCACTTTTCCAACCACAGCTTTACCTTCAAAATCTGTTGCTACCTCCTCGATAATCGGACCCAATGTTCTACAAGGTCCACACCATACTGCCCAAAAGTCAACTAATACCGGTTTATCCGATTTTAAAACCGCATCCTGAAATGAGCTATCCGTAATTTCTAAAGCCATTTTGTTATTTTATTTAAATTAATATACTATTTCTTAATTGATCTTTAAATCAATATTCAAAATTACTACTTTTCAGTAATAAAGTTATCTATGCTCAACATTTGTTTTTTCTATAACAAAGTCAGCGGATATTTCTTTAAGGGCCTCTACCAATGTATCAATTTCAGCTTTTGTATTCATATGGCTGAAAGACAGACGTAAAGGCGTACAGTTATCCATTTCATCATCCGATAATATCATCATCATCACCATAGAAGGTTTTGCGGCTCCTGAAGAACATGCACTTCCCTGAGAAATAGCAATTCCTTTCATATCAAGCTGTAAGCTAATTAATGGGTTTTTGTATGGTAACAGTACACTTAATAAAGTATAAAGACTGTTTTCTTTTTCGGCACTTCTTCCGTTGAATTTTATCCCCGGAATTTCAGCTGTCAACCTTTCAATAGCATAATCTTTAATTCCCTGAATATGATTCACGTAAGAATCCATATGGTCCAAAGAAAGTTCTAATGCCTTTCCAAGTCCAACAATACCGCATACATTTTCAGTTCCGGCTCTTAAACTTCTTTCCTGAGGTCCTCCGGTAATAATCCCTTTTAAACCAGTAGATTTTCTTATAAAAGCAAAGCCGATTCCTTTAGGACCATGAAACTTATGTGCACTGCATGACGCAAAATCTAACGGTATTTCAGAAAAATCCAGATTCATATGAGCCATTGTCTGTACCGTATCAGAATGGAATAATGCATTATTTTCTTTACACAGTTCCGCAATTTTCTTAATATCGTAAAGATTTCCTATTTCATTATTGGCGTGCATTAAACTGACAAGGGTTTTCTTATCGGAACTTTTAAGAATTTCTTCAAATTTTCCAAGGTCAAAATCCCCTTTTTCATTAGGGCGCATGTATACAACTTCTACCCCTTTTCTGTTTTTCATGTCAAGGGTACTTTCAGAAACACATTTATGCTCCATAGGAGAACTGATAATTCTTTCTACTCCCAAATGTTCTACACTGGATTTAATAATCATATTATTAGATTCAGTCCCGCAGGAGGTAAAGATGATTTCAGCCGGAGTAACGTGGAGATATTCAGCAATCTGTCTTCTCACATTTTCAATAAGAATTTTTGCTTCCTGACCAAAACTGTGAGTAGAAGACGGATTTCCGAAATTCGTCTTCATGGCATCTACCATTGCATCAATAACTTCTTCGGAAAGAGCTGTTGTTGCTGCACTATCTAAATATATTTTGTTCATTTTTATTTTGAATATTTTAATTCTACAGAATTGAACTGATAGTCTAAGGGAACTGTAAAGATCATCCATGGATTCGAAATCATCTGTATTTCCATTCCACCCGATTCATAATAAGGAACTTCTACAATAAGTACATTATTCTTAACCGCCATATTTTTGATCTCTGAGATTCTGTGATCACCGGACCTGAAAGTTCCCAGATTATAAAGCACCACTTTTTTGTTTTTTGGAAATCCAGGACCTTTAGCAACAGTTGATTCATTTCCTGTTTCTATAAGCTGAAACTGGTTTTTGTTAATCGCTTTCCGAAAGTCCTGTTCATTTTGTATTATAGTAAATTCGGGAGTACCTGTACCTCCCTGAGATTCAGAAATGAAAATATCATCTTCATTCTGAATATTTTGCGATTTCACGGTAGTCATATTGGTACAACTTGTAAGAATCACTAAACATAATACAAATAATCTGATCATTCTTTCCACTTTTATGTTTCAAAATTAGTGAAAAAATTGATAATGTCCTTCATTTGCCCATTTTAGCATGGGTCTGTCTCCTGAGGTATCACCAAAAGCTATGATCTTATCGTATCTGGAATTGTTTATCTCTTCTTTGATCCTTACCAGTTTTTCTTTTCCGTTACAGTTTTTTCCTATGAAATTCCCTGTAAAAACTCCGTTTTTAAATTCTGCCCGGGTAGATACCAACTGCATTTGCAGCTCGTCAGCAAAAGGTTTTACCCAAATATCCAAAGAGGCTGTCACCAATAAACTTTGTGTATTATTCCTATCGATATTTTTAATAAAATCGAGAGCGTTCTCACGTACAATTTTCGGATAATGATGTTCAAAGAACTTCTGGGCTTTTTTTTCTATTTTCTGTTGAGACTGCCCTTTCAGAACAGATCCTATAAAGCTTTTCTTTACTTTTTCTGTATCGGCCAGTTTCAACTTTAATAATATAAATAGCGGAACATGTTTTAAAAACTGTATATGGTATTTTGTAGGATTGTAAAACTTCAGATACATAAACATTGTATCCTTATAAGTTATGGTCCCGTCAAAATCAAAACAATACAATTTTTTCATTTTTATTAAAGCTTTAATTTTTTAAATATAAATTCAGGAATATTCCTAATGATCATCATAATAATTCCCCAGACGGGTAATACATAAGCTACATTCTTTTTCTTTTTATAAGCTTTATAAATGCATTTGGCGGCCTGCTTCGGAGTTGCTGTCAGCTTTGGGTTTAATGGTAGCCCTTCAGTCATTTTAGTCGCCATAAACCCTGGCTTAATGGTAAGAACATGTACCTTTTTATCAAAAAGATAATTTCTTAATCCACTTAAATAAGCAGTAAATGCAGCTTTAGCACTTCCGTAAATAAAATTACTTTGCCTTCCCCTGTCTCCGGCTACTGAAGATAGACCTATAATAGTCCCTGATCTTTTATTTTCCATTTTCTGGGCAAAATAGTTCATTACAGGAACCAATTTGGAATAATTAATATCGATAATACGTTCTGTATTTTTATTATCATATAACCCTTCCTCAGTCCCTTCCCCCAAATATCCGGTTGCGCAAAACAACAGATTTGAATTGATATTTCCAAAACGGTTATAATCAATTTCTTTCATGAGATCTAATTCAATAACCTCAGATTGCTGTACGAATTTCACATCGATATGACGGGCAAACCTCTCCGTGGTTTCTTTATTAGAGGTAAAAAAATATATTTTTTCAAACTTTTCTCCTTCAAGTAATGCTTTTTCTACAAAAGACTGAGCTACTTCTGATGTACTTCCTAGAACAATCATTGGCTAGTTATTATTTAAAATTCTTTTATGCTGTAAGGACACAAATTTAGAACTCTGAACATTTTTCAGATAGTTCGTTAAAGAAGATTTACTCATACTATCTTTCGTTAAATAAATTCTTCCTCCAAACTCCTGAACGATATTGTCCAGCTGCTCAACTAATTTTTTAAGCTTTGAATTCACTTTAAAATCCAGAGCCAGCGTATATCCTTCCATCGGAAATGAATTATATGCCTGTGGATTATGTTTTCCAAAAAGTTTTAAAACAGCAAGGAAAGATCCGTTTCCACTATTCGCAATTGTTTCCAGGATTTTTTTCATCCCTTCTTTTCCTTTTTCTTTTGGAATTACCATCTGATATTGAATAAACCCGGATTTACCATATATTTTATTCCAATCATTGATTACATCCAGTGGATAAAAGAAAGTTTCATAATCTATAAAATTCTTTACCTCTTTTTTAGCCTGTTTTTTATAATACAGTAAATTGAAAATCTTTACTGTAAGGGCATTCAACACAAAATTAGGAAAATAGAAAGGTACAGTGGGCTTAAATTTCTCTTTTAGCCTTAATGGGTTTTTAGTCATTTTTTGAGGCAGCTCATGCTGAAAAGCGTGTTCTCCCCTCATCAGAATACTCCTTCCTATATCTTTTCCTTTCTGAAGACAATCAATCCAGGCTACTGTATACGTCCAGCTTTCACTTTCGTCAAATAACCTGAAAATTTCATCCAGATTATCTGCTTTAATACTTTCCTGACGGATGTAAGCTGATTCTATATTTTTTAATTTGAATTTAGCTGAAATAATAATTCCTGTCAGTCCCATTCCACCTACTGTTGCCCAGAACTTATCAGCATTTTCTTCTCTTGAACACGTGATTACCTCTCCATTTTCATTCATTAATTTGAACTCCGTAACATATTCTGAGAAACAACCTTCAGCATGGTGATTTTTACCATGTACATCGGAGGCGATAGCACCTCCTATGCTGATAAACTTCGTTCCCGGTGTTACATATAAAAAATACCCCTGGGGAACTGATACTTCCAGTACTTCAGAAAGTAAAACTCCGGATTCACATTCTATGACACCATTTAATCGGTCAAAGCTGATGAATTTATTTAATTTCTTCGTTAAAAATATGTGTTCTCCCAACGAAGCATCTCCATAACACCTTCCGTTTCCTCTCGCAATTACTTCATTATTACCGAGAACAAAATTTTTTATTTTACCGAGGCTGTCTTCGGATCTCATTTCTTTTTCCACTACGGGAAAATTGCCCCAGTTGGTCACTTTTTGAACAAAATTAGGTTTCATCATTCTTTAAAATAAATTTGAATTAAAAATGTCACCACCCATAACAATAAGGTAACCTGGATATAACGGTCTCTGTAAATAATTTTAGTAGGAGACTCCGTCCTGTTGTATACCAGCGTTTGCTGTAAATATCTTAAAAGAGCGAATACAACAAAGATTACCGTATAGAAGACTCTAGGATGGAACTTGGCCTGAACTTCCGGTGACAGGGTAAACATTAAATAACATACAATCGTGAGTGTTACAGATATAGATAATGCAATATCTGCAAACTGTACATTGTACCCATCAAGCGCTTTTCGTGTTTTTCCCGACACCTGGGCGTTGATAAGTTCTCCTCTTCTTTTTCCTATTGCAAGAATTAATGCTAAGATAAAGGTAAGAAGTATAGCCCACTGAGATATGAAAATTCCGGTAATATATCCCCCCGCCAGTACTCTCAGTACAAAGCCGATTGCAATAATGAAAATATCAATTATAGGAACATGTTTCAATTTGAAAGTATAGGCCACATTCATAACAAAGTAAAAGCCTATTATAGCAGCAAATTTCCATAAATTCTGATGAAAGTAAAACTGTGAGAAAAGAATCAGTGCAATATCCAAAATAACCATTCCGATCAGGATGGTCACAGCCTGAGGTTTCGAGATAGCTCCACTGGCTAAAGGTCTGTTTTTCTTCTCGGGATGCTGCCGATCAGCCTCTATATCATTATAATCATTGAGGATATACACGACACTTGCTGCCAATGAAAAAATAATAAAGGCAAACACACTCTCCGTGAGTAAATGTAAATTTTTGATATTACCCGAAAAAAACAGCGGTACAAAAACAAACACGTTTTTTACCCATTGCTCTACGCGGAGCAGTTTTAGATATTTCTTCATTTATGTTGATTCAATTGCAAAAATACTAAAATTAAAAATTTATAGTATAAAAATACGAAAAAAACCGCCGAGGCGGTTAGATAAGAAAATATTTATATATTAAAATTAACTACTGACCTTGTTGAGCATCATTAATCATTTTCTCATTAGCAGTAATAGCAAACTCCACTCTTCTGTTTTTAGCTCTTCCTTCCTCTGTTTCGTTTGTAGCTACAGGCATGCTTTCACCTTCACCTTTTGCAAATAATCTGCTTGATGCAATTCCTTTAGCACTTAAATAAGACTTCACAGATCCCGCTCTTCTTTCTGAAAGTGAGAGGTTGTAAGAATCTGATCCTTTACTATCAGTGTGTCCGTAAATATTAATATTAGTATCAGGATTGTTGATTAACACTTCAGCAAGTTTATCAAGATTGGATTTTGCCGTAGCGGTAAGGGCGGAAGAATCAAAATCAAAATTAACGATACTTTCATTTAAAGTAATTTTGATACCATCACCTACTCTTTCTACTTCTGCTCCAGGTAAAGTTTCTTTAATTTCTTTGGCCTGCTTATCCATTTTATTACCGATAACATTACCTGCAACACCACCGATAACACCACCCAATACTGCTCCTAATGCACCATTTCCGCCTTTACCTACATTATTTCCAAGGATACCTCCTAAAACAGCACCAGATGCCGCTCCTACGGCAGTACCTCGTTGTTGGTGATTAGAATTCTGAATAGCTTCACAGCTTGTTAATAATAAAGCTGATGATAAGAAAAGCCCTCCAATATATGTTTTATTAAATTTCATTTTTTTAAATCTTTAAGGTTAATCAATTATTTTCCTGTTCTTTGAAAGTTATATACTACTCTCACATTTTCTCCATCAAAAGGAACATTCTGTTCAAGAGAAAACTGATTTTCAGACTGGTTGACCAGATTCAGAGAATAACCTACGGTGTTCTGTTTTGCTTTGGTACCATTTGCTATTTTTTTAAACATAAAGGTACTTCCGTTCGTTACTTCAAATTTAATAGGTTGAGTAAAGCTTGGGCAATCTCCACCTCCGTTTAAAGAATAAGAACCGGTATAATTATTAGGAACCAATTTCCACTGGCTTCCTACAAAACATTGAGCATCTGCACCTTCATCAAAAGGCTTGATTTTAAATCCCTTATCATAATCAACACTTACGATTTGCCAATCTCCTTTCAATTTCAAGAATTCAGCTCTTTGATTTTGTGACGTCTGTGCATTTTTTGTTGCGGAACAAGACACTGTGAAAAGTGAAGCTCCCAAAATTCCTGCAAGTAGTAACTTTTTCATATTGTTGTTTATTATTTTATATATAATATGATTACAAAAAACCGTGCCAAATTGATCATAAATAAAATAAAAAAGTCCGGACATCCGGACTTTTTTATTTAAGGTTCAAATAATGAATCTATTTTATTTTTTAACAGCTTTTTTTGCTGCTTTTTCTGCCTTTTTCACATTGGAAGATTTTCCATTATAAAAATTAGTATAAGCATATTCTGCCGCTTTCTTTAAATCGATAACACCTCCTGCCTGAGAATTATCTTTAAATCCATTCTCGGTACTGGGATTACTTGTTTTCACTAAGGATTCAATAACCTGAGCAGGTGTAAGTCCTGGCATATAAGCCAATAAAACAGCTGCCGCTCCCGCTACTACCGGAGAAGCCATTGAAGTTCCCTGAAGGTATTTATATTCGTTTTTCGGAACCGTAGAGTAGATTTCTTCTCCTGGTGCAAATACGTTCACCATTTTTTTATTGTAGTTGGAGAAGCTTGCTCTTAGCTCATTGTTTCTGTTAGTACTGGCACCTACTACAATTACATTGCTTACAAACGGTTTTTCATCCGTTACATTTTTAAAATTAGTAGGATAAGCCAAATGTTCTGCTACATCTTCATTTTCATTTCCTGCAGCTTTTACCAATAAAACGCCTTTATCTTCTGCATATTTAAATGCATCCCAAACCACATTCTTACCTGGTGAAACCGGTTTTCCAAAGCTCATATTCAAAACTTTAGCTCCATTATCCACGGCATACCTGATCGCATTAGCAACATCCTTATCTCTTTCATCTCCGTTTGGAACCGTTCTCACTGACATAATTTTTGCCACTTTGGAAGCTACACCATATTGCACTTCCTTACCTTGTGGTAATCCGGCAATGATACCTGCCACGTGAGTTCCGTGTTCTGCATCGGGACCTTCATAATGATTGTTACCATAGATTCTCTCTGAATAATCATCATAGTTATCTCCTACGATTTCAGCCCTTGTATCATAGTCCAGATTATATTGTTTTTCTCGAGGCCCGAAATAATCCAAAGCTTCTTTCATTTGCTCCTTCATTACCTTTTCGAACTCAGCTGGGGATTTTCCTTTAAATTCAGGACTTTGAGCAGTCTGCGTCAATATCTGAATTGCAATAGCTTCATTCTGGTCTGCAGGTTTTAGAGTTGCTACATTTTCCGAAGTAACTGTTTTATTTCCCAATAGTTTAATCATAGTAGGAATCAGTTCGTTGATCATAGAATAAGTCTGAAAGTTCTGACTTGCCTCCACACTTTTCTTAGTATGCAACTCTTTTGATTTCATATACATTGCAAATTCTTCCGGCATTTTAGCCTGATTTGCTTTATTTTTTGCAGAATCATCTCCTTCAAATATTGGTTTATATTTTTTCACCACACGGGTTACCTCCATATTATCAATATCAACATCTCCATTTTTACCTCCGATAAAATTCCATCCGTGAACATCATCAATATATCCGTTTCCATCATCATCCTTACCATTATTAGGAACTTCATTCGGATTAGTCCAAAGGTTTTTCACCAATCCAGGGTGATCTACCTGAACACCACTATCTAACACTCCCACTACTACAGTTTTTGGTTTTAGTCCTTTAGATTCTAAATATTTATAGGCATTTTCGGTATTTATTCCATATACTTTTGTTGAAGCATAATCTTTATGATACCAAGTCATTAAATCCTTATTCTCTTTGGGGTCAAGATTTGTTCCCTGAGCTTCCTGTGCAAATGCAACATTAAAGCCTGTCAAAAAAACTGCAGCTAAAAATATTTTTTTCATGTTAGTATAATTGTTTAATATTTTTTAAATAAGTCAAAGATTCCGGCCCTTTGTTACAAATTAAATCCAAAACAGATAAATCTTTTATAAAACCTAACTTATCGGAAAAGGTCTGATAGTATTCTTCCACCTCAAATTCTAAAGGTATTTTAGCAGAGAACTTCTCTCTAAAATCTATTTCTCCGGGATTTTTGATATATTCTTTATTCAAAGATTGTGCCTTTTCGGTTTTAAATATTTGCTGAATTACCTCTAATCCTTTCAGATTAAAATCCAATAGATACTTTTCTTTTTCTTCGAACAGACGTATGAACTTATCTTCATAAAATTCAAAATACGGAGAACTTTGATAAGCTGTTTTTATAGATTTCCAATGAAGCTTTCTCCAGTCTTCCGATTCCGAGACTTCAATATCTTTCATTTTCCTTTTTCCGTTATGATGAATCGGAATAATGAGTGACAATTTACCATTTGCCCCATAGATATTAGCTCTGTTTCTGTAAGTCTGCTTTGGAAAGTTTTCGAACTGCTCCAATATAACTTCATTTTCAGGGTCTAAAAAAACCGAAAACCATGAAATCGGTGGCAGATAAAATACCGGTAATAATACATTCTTCATATTCATGATACAAAAATGAAGTATTTTCTTAAATACTTCATTCTATTTTGGTTATATTTTAATTATTCTTCTGTCTTTTTCTTTTTGAAAAGCTTTACAAAATATTCCCACCCGAAGAACAGGATCAGGATCATAGCTGCAATCCACCAGTAGGATGTTTTGTTAGCTTCTCCTGTATTGGTTGCTTTAAACATTCTTTCCCAACGGATCTTAAATGGCGCCTGGTAAGTAGAACTCGCATCTTTAAATGCTCCCTGCAAACTCATCCAGGTAAACATTGGCTTCCCTACTATATTTTCCTCCGGCACAAATCCAAAGAATCTCGCATCCAGTGATGCATCTCTGTTATCTCCGATCATCATATAATAGTCCTGCTTAATGGTATACTGATTAGCTTCCTGGCCATTGATAAAGATCTTACCATCCCTATTAACAAGGCTATTGTGTTCATATTCCGAAATAATCCACTGATACATCGGAAGAGTTTCTTTATTGATTGTTACAACATCTCCTTTTTTAGGAATTCTTACAGGGCCATACCAATCCTGATTCCAAGGTTTATTGATAGGAAAGATAGACTGTGTTGTATCTATACTTTTAGTATAGGCAGTTTTATCTGCATTAAGTTTATATGAAATGGTAGCTGAATCTTTAGGATAAATACTTTCTTCCATTGCAATTACATTCGGTAATGCTTTGATATCAGCTGCTGTCTTATCGGTAAGTCCCTGAAACGCATATACAAAACCTTTGTCAGTCTGCATTTCCCTTACCGGCAAGAAGCCATACGTATTATATAATCCCGGAATATCCAATTGTGCTCCGGTTTCTACTGTATAAGCATGCTGGACTTCCTGATCACCAAGAACTGTCTCTGGCTTTCCGTTAACAAAAAGCCTTCCAGCCCTCATTTCAAAAGTATCCCCAGCGGCAGCAACACATCTTTTTACATACGGATCTTTTCTGTCAATTGCCGTATGTACGGAATCCTGAGGGTAGTTAAATACTACAACATCATTTCTCTGTGGCTTCTTGAACTGTAAAATTCTTTCGTAAGGAAGTTTTACTCCGTCTACATAAGATTTAGGATCATCTTTAGGATTTCCAGGCTCTCCAGTATCCATAATTGTTCCCTGTAAAAAAGGAATCGCTAATGGACGCATCGGCATTCTGTAACCATAACTCCATTTATTCACGAAAAGGAAATCACCTACCAACAGGGTTCTTTCCATAGATCCTGTAGGAATCCCGAAAGGCTGGGTTACAAAAACGTGTATTATCGTAGCAAAAACAACTGCAAAAGTAATTGAACCAATAAAAGAGTCCTTCTTTTTTTCTTCCTTTTCTTCTCCTGCAAAATAAATTTCTTCTGCTTCAGTTTCTATCTCCACATCTTTGGAATAGTTAACTGTTGCCATATAAATAAACGGAAGGACTACTGTAAGCAGCTGATGCTGAAACAGATTCTTTCCGAATTTCTTCATTAAATAGAGATGGAAAACCGACATCATAATAGGACCTACAATAGGCAGATAAGACAAAATAGCCCACCATTTAGGATGTTTGGTTTCTTTAAGGATGATAAAGTAATTATAGAAAGGTATAAAAGCAAAGATCGGATTATACCCCATTTTCTTAAACAGCTTCCATGTAGAAATCCCCATTAATAAGGATAGAATAAGCACGTATACTGTATAGGTTAAAAAGTAATTCATAAATTTTGTTACCTGTGTCTGTTAATAATTTGTGTTTAACAACACTTTATTAGTTTACTTCTTTAGGATTTTGTTACAAATTTACAATCCTAAAACGTCTTTCATGGAAAAGTTTCCTTTCTTATTTTTAATCCATTCTGCAGCTACTACTGCTCCTAATGCAAATCCGTTTCTGTTGAAAGCAGTATGTTTTATTTCAATTTCGTCTACCTCACTTCTATAGAAAATACTGTGGGTTCCCGGAACTTCGTTTTCTCTGATCGCAAAAATTCCAAGCTGGTCTTCTACAGTTTCATCCAGCTTCCATGCATTGAACTTAGGATTATTTTTAATAATTCCTTCTGCAAGGGAAATAGCTGTTCCACTCGGAGCATCTTTTTTATGGATATGATGAATTTCTTCCATCTGGCAGGTATATTCATCCACATTTTTCATCAAATCAGCCAGCTTTTCGTTAAGGGCAAAAAACAGATTTACTCCTAAACTGAAATTGGACCCATAAAGGAAAGCAGTACCATTAGCAATTGCCAATTTCTCCACTTCATCTTTCTTATCCAGCCAGCCGGTAGTTCCGCAAATAACGGGTATTTTATTTTCAAGACAAGCTTTAATATTTTCAAAAGCAACCTCCGGAAGAGAGAATTCAATCACTACATCGGGGCTGTTAAGGTTTTCAGCGGTTGGAGTTTCCTTGAGACGGGCAACAACTTCATGTCCTCTTTGGGTCGCAATTTCATCGATTATTTTACCCATTTTCCCATATCCAACTAGTGCTATTTTCATAAATTGATTTGTATTTTTTAAAATCTGTAACTTAAACTCAATCCGGTTTTAGGAGGGTTAATTCCAAAATTATCCTGAATAACTGCCGGACTAAAAGTAAGATCCGGATCATGACGCCCTTCATAAAGGTGAGCATCAACTACTGCATCCACAATATTCAGAATATAGATCAATCCTGTAATGGCAATGGCATAATCTCTTTGTCTTTTAGATCTGTCCTGAGCATTCCCCAAAGCTACTTTATCCAGCCAAGGATGACTGTCCACAAATTCATTAGGGGTTCCATTCAGTTTAGCTACGTAATATTCCCTGTATTTTTTATACTGATTATCATTCCAGATGGCAATTCCGGCCCCTACGCCTACAGCTCCCCAAACAATCGGAATTTTCCAATATTTTTTATTATAGAATTGTCCTAATCCCGGTAAAACTGCTGAATATAAGCCTGCTTTTGTAGGATTCAGTTTTAATACATTTTGGGTGGGACCATTGGCTTTCTCCAGATCTGCAATGACCGCAGCTTCGGATTTGGAAGGCTTGGCAGCAGAGATACTATCCTTAGGATGATATTCCACCCGGATCGTATCATTAGGATTAACTTGTGAATATGCGATTGCGAATACACACAAAAAGAATGTGAAAAGTACTTTCTTCATTTATTTAATATGAGACAAAATATATTCCAGTTCATCTTCATTTTTGAAGTCCAGAACAATTTTACCTTTTTTACCATTTCCGGAGGTTTTGATCTCCACTTTTACATCTAAAATATCTGCAATTGTTTTCTGAGCTTTCTTATAATTATTCGAAAGTTCAACTTTTGCTTTTTTTGCTGCGGGTGATTCCGGATTTTTAAGGATAGCAGCTGCCTGTTCGGACTGACGAACGTTCAGGTGTTCTTTTATAATCTTATCAAATAATAACTTCTGTAATTCGTCACTTTCGATACTTATAATTGCTCTACCATGTCCTGCAGAAATTTCTCCACTTCGGATGGCATTCTGAATATCAGGACTCAATCTTAATAAACGGATAGAGTTGGTAATGGTGCTTCTGTCCTTTCCTACTCTCTGGCTCAGATTTTCCTGAGTCATTCCGATCTCATCTAACAATCTTTGATAAGTAAGTGCAATCTCAATAGAATCAAGATCTTCTCTTTGAATATTTTCTACAAGAGCCATTTCCAACAGCTCTTGATCATTTACAAGACGAATATAAGCCGGAATGGAGGTTAATCCTGCAATTTTACTTGCACGATAACGTCTCTCTCCTGAAATGATTTCAAACTTCTCACCATCTTTTCTTAATGTCACCGGCTGAATGACTCCAAGATTTTTAATGGATTGAGCGAGTTCATTTAAAGCTTTTTCATCAAAATAAGTCCTTGGCTGAGTTGGATTCGGGTAAATATCTTCAATAGCTATTTCTACAATATTCCCTACGAATTTATCCGCTCCTTCATCTGTAGCAGAATTGATTGTTGCTTTGGATTCTGCACTCAAAATAGCTCCCAAACCACGCCCCATAGCTCTTTTCTTGTCCTTCATAAATGACTCAGCTTTATACTAATTAATTTTTAACTAAATTTTCGTTTTTAAGCAGAACTTCTTCTGCTAACTGAATATATTGGATAGCCCCTTTACTCTCGGCATCATAATTCAGAATACTTTCTCCAAAACTCGGCGCTTCACTTAATCTTACATTTCTGCTGATGATCGTTTCAAAAACCATTTCAGGGAAGTGTGCATTCACTTCTTCCACCACCTGATTGGATAACCTTAACCTACCGTCAAACATCGTAAGCAGCAATCCTTCAATATCTAAATCTTTATTGTGGATCTTCTGTACGTTTTTAACCGTATTCAATAATTTCCCCAATCCTTCCAATGCAAAATACTCACACTGAATCGGGATAATAACGGAATCAGCTGCCGTAAGTGCGTTCACTGTGATCAATCCTAAACTCGGAGCACAGTCTATAATGATAAAATCATATTCATCCCTTACGCTTTCCAGTGCTTTTTTAAGCATATACTCACGATCTTCCTTATCTACCAATTCAATTTCAGCAGCCACCAAGTCGATGTGGGATGGTACAATATCCAGGTTCGGTGTACTTGTCTTCTGAATACAGCTTTTAGTATCCGCACTGTGTTCAAGTAAATTATAGGTAGAATACTGAACTTCTTCAACCCCTAAACCTGATGTTGCATTAGCCTGAGGATCGGCATCAATGATTAATATTTTTTTCTCCAATACCCCTAATGCTGCAGCTAAATTTACAGCCGTAGTAGTTTTCCCTACTCCTCCTTTTTGATTAGCAATACCTATGATTTTTGCCATTATTAGAACTTTAAACTTCAAAAATACACTTTTTTATTTTCTATCAGTGAATCAAGAAAAGTGAATTTGAGTTAAAATATTGTTAATAAGTAATTTAAGCCTCAAAAAAAATTATCCACAAAAAATATTTTTTGTGGATAACTGTCAAGATTTGTTTTAATATAGATTATTCAAATTTCATAGAAATCGGAAATTTGAAATAACTTCTTACGGCTTCTCCTTTTTTATTTTTTCCCGGAATCCATTTTCCCTTAATAGATTTAATGGTTCGTAAGGCTTCATTATTAAAGTTGGTATCTTTTCCATTGGCTTTGATTCCAGAAATGGTTCCGTCCCTCTCCACGATAAAAGTAACAGTGGTTGTCATTACTCCCTCATTTCCGTCAAAACCTGAGTTATCAAATCTGTCCATTACTTTAGCCCTGAACGAGTCGATCCCTCCCACAAAATTAGCTTCCACACTTAATTCACTTCCATCAGCTACATGATCATTTGGAACTTCAGGTGCTTTAGGAGGTGCTACTATCTGAGGCGGTGCTACCGTTCTTCCTGTACCTATAGTAGGAGTTATCGGAATATATTCATCAGATTTAGCAGGTTCTGCATTAAAATCATTTTTAATTCCTGCTACCGCACCTTCCGGAATAGCTTCTGTAGGAGTTTCATGAGCACCTGTCGTAGGTTCAGGAACTGTACTATCATATTGTTTTACCGGAGGCTGAGCCGCTTGTACAGGCACCACAACAAGTGGTTCTTCTGGCGTATCTACGTTATGCATAGGCGGAAGCTCAATAAATCCTCCTCCATCCGATGTTATTACCTCTATAGGCTTAAAAGCAGAAATAATAAGAGGAGTAATAGAAATAGCAGCCAACAAACCCACTCCTATAAAAAGTGATTTTGTTAATATTCTGTCTGACTCATTTCTTAAAACATAAGCACCATACTCTTTGTTACGATGCTCAAAAAGAATTTCATTGAAACGAAATTCTTCACTCTGGTGTAGGTTTTTCATCACTAATAAATATTTAAACTGTTAATAAATGATGATTATTAGTTTTATACTCCTTATCGATAAGTATTGTTACAATATCAAAATATCTGCCAAAACAAAATAAATAAAACAATATTTTAAAAATATTTATAATAATTTATCAAAAAAAAATCTACAAAATTAAGAATTATTAACCACGAAGCTTTATTTTAATATTTTTTTCATAA
>NZ_JALAHD010000021.1 GCF_022712095.1 Chryseobacterium sp.
AATTACTAAATTATTTTCCTGAAATATATTTTTTTTCTACCTTTTGTGACATAATCACAAAAAACAAATCAAATGATGATTTACAACGTGAAGCCTGGCCAAAACCTCGCCGAAATTTGCGATGAAATACATCTTGAAAATCCTGATTATCTACGAGATTTTCATAATAAAAATTGTCCCCTCACAGAATATATTGAGGGGGATATTATTAATACAGCCAGACTTTTAATCCCTACAGCACGACAAATCAAAGAAATCAACCAAAAAATAAGGGAAAATAATGAAAGCTTTTATGAGTTTCCTACTAATGGACAATTCCCTTTTTCCTTTGATTTGTGGGATGGTACATATCATATCACCCGGACAGAATATTTGAATGAGGAAATAATAAGTAATTACGAGCAAAAAATCCAGTTAAATTTTGAATTTGCAAAAGATAACTGCTTTTACTTCCAGTTTAATGCATCTGATTTTAAGAAAAATGCAGAAGTTTCGGACAGTAAAATATCAACATTAGCAAAAATGTGCATGAAGGCTATCTATCCTATCAGGCTAGTGGTAACCTCTAATGGTAAGATTCAGAATATAGAAATAACAAAAGAACCTTCTCAAATTTTTGCGGAACTGGACTCTATAAAGAACTTTTTCCCTGATCAATATTCTTCTGATTATATCGGAAAAATGAAAGATTCTGTAAAGAATCCTAAAACTATTTCAGAAAAGTTTAAAAATACATTACTGAACACGTTTATGTTCGGCACATTCTACAAAACTAAATTTGGGAACTGGACGAATTCAAATGCTTATTATGATTTCCATCCTTGGTTTTTTGATGCTCAGCCTATACGACTTGAATTTCAAAACACCCTATTTCCTAAAGAATCTTTGGATGATGAATGGATAAGAATTCGGCAAAAAGGTATTTCTTACGACAACAGGAGTTTAGAAGATTTGCACCTAAAAGACTCTGAATATGATAAAACTAAAATAAGAGAAACCTCTATAGATTGCGAACACTTTGCTGATTATATTTTCAGCAGAGAAAAATATTCATTACATAAGATAGAAGCCAGATTTCAATGCTTTAGCAATGAAAACACCGAAAGAGTAGATTTTTTATTAGAAAGAATTACAGATATGTATTAAAATTAAAAAACACCAAAATCACAATACGATGTCAGAAAATACTTCCCCACACGATGGTAAATACTTCGTGATACAAAAAGGAAAAGCCCAATGTAATCAAGGAAATCAATTTCCACAGTTCAAAGTAACCTCACACCAAAAGCATTATTGGAATAATAAGGATGGCCAAGCAGATTATTTAGCAGTTACTGAAGATGATCTACAGTTTACTCCACCTGGTCCCAGCTTTGGGCAATGCAAACTGAAACCAAGTTCAGGAGGTTATCTCCCCTGCGCTTTTGCACCTGCTGGAAAATGGCAAAAACCTTATGAAAAAACTAAAGTAATGAGTAAAAGCTGTATTACAGAACTCTCAGAATTGATGTGTGCAACGGGTGGAAAAATTACGATAAAAGATCATGGACAAACTGCGGAGGTAACCCAACAGAATGTTAGGAATGCAGATCCAAAGGAACAACAGAATATCAATCCGTTGCTTGACTACAAAGAATTTCAGGATGAACAGGAACAGGATTTAAACATTTACGAATAAACACACAGATATGGGAAAATTAACAATCATCGGAAACGATAAACCTGTGATAGGAAAACAGGAAATGTATTCTGTTTCGTCAGTAAATGACTGGTTGAATCCTCTAAAATCTATTAAAAATCCATTACAAGTTCAGAAAACACATTGGGAAGTAATGGTACAGACCAAAACAGGTTGGAGAAAAGGAGGAAGTGATAAAGAAGGGCAAATAGTACCATTTATCTTCGGACAGAAAAGCTTGCTGCATAAGGGCATAAAGATTGTGGTGCGTCAGGGAGAAGACTCCGGAGAACTTATTGTCCACCCACAACGGGCTAAGGAACCCAAAATAACCAGGGTAGAACTTTTGGATGTCAATTACAACCCCATCCCTAAAGGCAAAAAGCTAAGTTATAAAGACACCATTATAGCTAGAGCATACTGCGTAGAGATGTTTGGGATGAATATTTCCTTCACCCTTTGGGAAGATGATGCCCAAGGTGAAGGGCACAATCCTGCAATAAACGGTTTAAACAAAATTAACCCTGTCCCCGTACTTGGTAGAGTAAATGAGAAAGGAATGGCAGAAGCTGTATTCCGGTTACCTTTTTATACGATGACTGTTTTAATTGCCAATGCACGAACTGCATCAGGAGATAAAAGCGAAGGAGCAACACACGAATATTACGTAACAGCTGATGTTGTCAGTAAGCATATACAAAAAGCAAGTCCTAACGTGAATGTAATTAACCCAACTCATAACCCGGAGCCTCAAAGAAAAAGAGAGCTTCCCAAAGGGCATACTCCACCACCGGCAAAACCAAAAACAACTCCTGCACCTGAAAAACCAAAACCGAAGCCCGACTCTCCCAAGTTCCCTGTAACGACAGGCGGGAAAAAGAGTGATGATCCACAAGGAAAGATTTTGAGTGCTGAATTTGTTGATGAAAAAGGAAATAAGCTTCATTCTTCCAAGGTTGGAACTGTCGTAGTTGTAAAGATTACAGCAAAGGATATGAAGAATAAAAAAGTAAAGATCAAAATATGGGAAGAAGATAATTTTAGTTGGACTGATGATATGATTTATGAGAAAGATTGCGTATTGGTAGGTGATATTAATTTTATAGGGGTACAGCTTACAAAAAAAATGTTTGATAAAGCCAATGATGGAGGCAGTGATAGTCGCAGACAGGATTATTTTATAGAAGTGATCCACAACAATACATCGGTCAATTCTGGGATAATGCCTGTGAGTATAGATGCAACTCCTACGGAAGTACCAAGTAGTAACAATCCTAACTCTGTAGAAAAAGTAAAATTAAAATTTGACAAAGTTGTTGGATTGGGAAAAGAAGCAGTTTTATATATAACAAGTGAAATTGCAACAGAAATAGTTGTTGATAAAAATGGTAAAATAACTTCTTATCCAGATTATGGAGGATACAATGGCATAGATGAATATCAAGAAGGGGGGAAAATTTATACTAAAAAATTACCTGATGGGAAAAGCGCTTTTCCTGTGTATAAAATGTATATTTATAGAGGAAATAAAGCTGGTGAAGCAGTTAAAAAATTAAAACAAGATATAGAGAATAAAACTCATGAAAATGCGGAAAAAAATATAATAACTGTTGCACGACACGCACAAACTAATAATAAGGATTATGGAAAAAGCGGACCAGTTCCTCCTAATACATTAAACTCTCTTTATCGCTTAAAATATAAACATGCAACTAATGATGCTGGAAAGGAAAGCTATAGATATCGAATCGTAGATAATAATACATCTAATTTTCCAGTTTCTAAAGATATAAAAAACGAAGTTGAAAATGGTAGTATGACATTAGGTTCCAGAGGTTCTATCTCTATTGACCCATGGAAATCTAAAGATTTAATTGGATGCGTTGGAATAAGGAATTTAGATGGAGGAAATCATTCAAGTTGCTCAGCAAGAATGACTAAAGAAAATATTAAAAGTACCACAAAATACAAATTTATATATCACTCATTAAATAATTATTTAGAAAGTGTAATCCCCGAATTGACAGGAATATATGGAAGACGAGGATTTTCTTATAGTGGAGATGTTAATGTGAAAATTTCAGATTATAAGGAAGAAACAAAAGTTTTTGTGTTAGTTGATCCTCTTCCAGAGCTTAATAATTGTAAATGCAATTTAGAAGAAAGGAGGAAAAAATATTATGGTTCATTTGGAGAAAAAACAGTTAAATATATTAGCGAACATACCAAGGCTAATAAGTTTAAAGGATTATATATGGTTGCACAAAGAAGACAAGAAAATGGTTTTAGCACAAATACTCCTTTAAATAATCCAATGAATATAAAAGGTAGTGGAGATGCTGGAAAAAAGAGCATGGCAACCCATGAAACTTATGGAGGAAAATATCAAGCTGTAACTGAATCATTTGCGAATTTCACATCAGAAGACGCCGGCTTCCAAGGGTATTTAAATTTACTCAAGAAAAATTTCCCCTATGCTTATTCAGCTCTAACAACTGATTCAATGACAATCGAAGATTTTGTAGTAGGTTTAGAAGATAAAGGAATAAAAGGTGCTTATGCAACCGGAGAAGCCAAAGGAAATATGTCAGGAACCGAACAATATAAACAAGCTGTAAAAGATAATTTTAAAAGTGTATTAAAAGATTATAAAAAATGGTTAGAATGTAAAATATGTGCAACAAAAGACGCTAATGAAAAAAAGAAAATAGAACAGGATATCAAATTATTAAATCAACTGAAATGAGAAAGGTACTAATGTTACTCATCTTAATTCAATTATTTTCTTGTAATGGGCAAGAAAAAAATAATTGTACAAAAGAAAAAGCATACAAACAAATTATTGATTTACCAGAAATCGCCGCATCTATAAATAAATATAAAAATTCCTC
>NZ_JALAHD010000257.1 GCF_022712095.1 Chryseobacterium sp.
CTATTATATGAACAATATTGATCTGATCATCAAATAAATTATACAGAAAGCTAACTGCTGTTTCTACTTTTTGAGGAGTATTAATTACTTCAGATTCTAAATAAATATTCACAGACTCACTATCTTCTTCATAACCCAAATAACTGAGCTTTACAAATCCACCGTTCACCTTCACCTTCAGATATTCAGAACTGTAGTCTTTCAGGGCCTGATTCAGTTGATTTTTATATTTCTCATCATTAAAGTGAAAAGATTTTCCATATTTTTTACCAAGTGCATTTTCAAGATCATCTAAAAAGAAGCGTCCTGCAATTTCAAAGGTTTTCGACTTTGCATTATAATTCAACTCTACTGAACCTACATGATAAGGGTGCGTTACCTCATCAAAAGAAAGCACCATAAAAAGACCCAATAAAAAGAGAAGCAGTTTCTTCATCCCTACGGTAGTTTAAAATCTGTTCCGAAATTAATCATTATTTTCGTAAGCTTTACCAATAATCTATTATGGAGGATTTTTTATTTTATTTAAATCTGGGATGGGAACATATCATTTCTTTAGATGCCTTAGACCACCAGCTTTTCGTGTTGGCTTTAATCGCCGTTTATTCTTATAGCGACTGGAAGAAAATTCTTATCCTTGTTACAGCCTTTACTATCGGGCATTCTATAACATTAGCACTCAGCATTTTGGACATTGTAAGAGTTCCTTCTAACTGGATAGAATTCTTAATTCCTTTAACCATCGTCCTTACCTCTCTGGATAATATCATCATGAAAAATAAAAAGAATCTGATGAGGACGAATTACTATCTAGCCCTCATTTTTGGACTCATTCATGGAATGGGATTTGCCAATACCGCAAGGGTGATGATTGCAAAAAACCAAAGTATTGCAATTCCTCTTCTGGGCTTTAATATTGGGTTGGAGCTCGGACAGATTGTCATAGTATCAGGGATACTTATCATTCTGTTTATACTGTTAAAGCTATTCCGTATCAATAAAAAAGACTGGGTATTATTTGTATCATCCGGAGTCTTTGCTCTTTCAGTGAAAATGACTTTAGAAAGAATTCCATTCTAATAATACAAAAACATTAATAGTTTTTTATATACTTATTATTATATTTGAAAATTCTTAACTATCTGGTCATGAAACTAAAAGTAGCATCAGCCTTACTTTCTGTATTTTCTTATATTGGACTTAGCGCCCAGAATATTCAGAACAATCCGGGAAGCAATCATGGAAATAAGTTTGAACAACTGGGAACCATACTTCCTACTCCTAATATGTACAGAACTGCATCCGGAGCACCGGGGCAGGGCTATTGGCAAAATAAAGCAGATTATGAAATTTCAGCTTATCTGGATGAAAATAAAAGAAATTTAAGAGGATCGGAAACGGTTACCTATTATAATAATTCTCCTGATGACCTTGATTATATATGGTTACAATTAGATGAAAATCAACAGTCCAATACAAAAAATGCAGGATATGATTTTTCATCAACCCTTCCTAATTCTACTACAGACCAACGTTTAAGGACTACAGAATTACCGGAAAAAGATAACGGATACGGTGTCAACCTGGAAAAGGTGACTGATATATCCGGAAATCCTCTAAAATATACGGTAAATAAGACCATGATGCGCATTGATCTTCCTAAAATTTTAAAAAAAGGAGAAAAGTTCAGTTTTAAAGTAGACTGGAATTACAATATTCCCAACAGAATCAAAATGGGAGGCCGTGGAGGTTATGAAAATTTTCCGGAAGACGGTAACGACTTATACACCATTACTCAGTGGTATCCGAGAATGTGTGTGTACAGTGATTTTCATGGATGGCAAAATCATCAGTTTACCGGAAGGGGAGAATTTGCTCTGGCATTCGGAAATTTTAAGGTGACTATTAATGTTCCTGCCGACCATATTGTAGGAGGAACCGGAGAGTGTAAAAACTATGATCAGGTTTTATCATCAGATCAGTTATCAAGATATAGAAAAGCACAGTCCGCTAGTGAACCTATAGAAATCGTTACGCTGGATGAAGCGAAAAAGGCAGAGAAAAATCATTCAAAGCAAAGAAAAACATGGGTATTTGAGGCTAAAGACGTAAGAGACTTTGCATGGACCTCATCCCGAAAGTTTGTATGGGACGGGATGCAGGTAACCATTCCTGAGAACAATAATAAAGTAATGGCAATGAGCTTTTACCCGAAAGAAGCTTATGGCCTTTACAGAAAATTCTCAACTAAAGCCGTTGCCCACACTATAAAAACTTATTCCGAATTTACAGTCCCTTACCCTTATCCCGTCGCTCAGTCTGTAGAAGCCGCCAATGGAATGGAATACCCAATGATCTGTTTCAATTTTGGGAGAACCGAACAGGACGGAACCTACTCCGAAGGAACTAAAAACGGAATGATAGGAGTAATTATCCATGAAGTCGGTCACAACTTTTTCCCAATGATCGTGAATTCAGATGAAAGACAATGGAGCTGGATGGATGAAGGACTGAATACCTTCACAGAATATCTTACAGAAGAAAAATGGGACAATAAATTTCCGTCAAAACGCGGCCCGGCATGGACTATTGTAGATTATATGAAACTTCCAAAAGATCAGCTGGAACCTATTATGACCAATTCCGAAAACATTATTCATTTTGGACCTAATGCTTATTCCAAACCGGCAACAGGGCTTAATATCCTTCGTGAAACCATTATGGGAAGAGAGCTTTTTGATAAAGCTTTTAAAACTTATGCCAAAAGATGGGCTTTTAAGCACCCTGAACCTGCTGATTTTTTCAGAACGATGGAAGATGCCAGCGGTGAAGATCTGGACTGGTTCTGGAGAGGCTGGTTCTACGGTACCGACCCTGTTGATATCAGTATTGATAAAGTGACTATCGCTACTCCGGATATGGATACCGCTCCTACCAGCAGTCAGTATAAATACAAAGTAGAAAAACCTCTTTTGAATGATTTTGATGACCTATCAAAAATCAGAAACCGAGAGGATAAAAATATTACGTTCTATGTAGAACAAAATAAAGATCTTCAGGATTTTTATTACCGATATGACAGAGGACAGGAAAAGGTAGATAATAACAAAGAATATTCTTCAAAATCAGATAACAGCACTACGGCTCTGGATAAAAAGGATAAAGAAAAATTCCGGAATATTACTGCCTATCAGATAGACTTTGTAAACAAAGGAGGGTTGGTAATGCCTATTATTTTAGAGTTCACCTTTGAAGACGGTTCTAAATTATACGACAAATCTTCTGCCCAGATCTGGAGACAAAATGAGCAGAAAGTTTCAAAGACTTACTATTTTGATAAAAAATTACAATCAATTCAACTGGATCCGATGAGAGAAACTGCTGACATTGACACTTCCAATAATTACTGGAGTAATGACGGAACCAATTCCCAGTTATCAAAATTCCAGCTATTCAAGCAGAAACAAGAAGAAGCCTCGGCAAGAGGAAGCTCCAACGGCAAAGTAAATCCTATGCAGGCGGCCGGAAAAATAAATAATTAATAAAAAAGCTACATACATTAGATTTGTATGGAGCTTTTTTATTTTAAGAAATCAATGATTCAAGAGATCTTTCAAAGAAGATTTATAAGTTCTTCCCAAGGGCAGTTTTTCACCATTTCTCAGAAAAACATTTGCGGAGTCATAGGAAGTAATATGGGAAGTCAGAACAATATATGATTTATGTATTCTTATAAATCCAAAGCTTTCAAATTTTTCTACAAAATTCAACATTCTGTCCAGAATCATATATTTTTTCAAAGGGGTTACCAGGACAATATACTCCCCAAAACCCTGCACCCAAAGGATATCTTTAAGAAACACCTTATTCATCACATAATTAGACTTAAACATAATAAAATCTTCATGCTGTAAACCGTATCCAGAGTTTTTAAACTGCAAAAAGTCCTTAGCTTTATTCACAGCTTTATTGAAAGTTTCAAAGTCCACAGGCTTTACCAAATAATGAACCACATCCAGTTCGAAAGCTTTAACGGCATATTGGGTCTCCAAAGTAAAAAATATGCAAAGCGGTTTATAAGGTAACTGCTGAAGGAGCTCTACCCCATTCATTCCGGGCATATTAATATCCAGAATCACCAAATCTACTTTATGGGCTTTAAGATAACTCAAAGCCTCTTTAGGATCCTGAAATGAATTGATCAGGTCCACATCTTCAATCCTCTCACAATATTGTTTTACCAATTGTAAGGCCGGATATTCGTCATCAACATTTACTATAGTCAGATTAGCCATGAAAGGCGATTTTTAAAACAGTTTTATAATGATTATCCTCCAGAGCTTCTGAAAAGAAATTAAATTTTCCGGGATAATATTTTTCTAATATATGAATAATAGCCTCATTCCCCAAACCATCATGATCTTCTTCAGACACCATCTCTCCTTCTCCTACGGAGTTTACAATCTCAAAAACCACATCATGATGATCCACAGTATAGGAAAGTTTAATAAAGCTGTCTTTTACCCTTCCTATTCCTGAATGCTTGAGTGCATTTTCAAAAAGAGTAAGAAAAATCGAAGGTGGAATTTCAATATCCTCCATAGTTTCCTTATTTTCTATTTCAAAGTGAATATTCAACTGATTATTATATTTCAATTGATACAACCCGGCCAGGGATTCTATAGAGGAAAACTCCTGGGCAATACTTATCTTTTTTTTACTGCTGTCATAAATAATATACTGTAGAAGCTTACTGAGCTGGAGAATGGATTCGGGAGTTTTTTCAGAATGACTGAAACTGTTAGCATAGATATTATTAAGTGTATTTAATAAAAAATGCGGATTGAGTTTAGATTTCAGCAGATCCAGATATAACTGCTCTTTTTCTTCTCCTAAATTCACCACATTCTGTTCTATCAGGAATTTATCTTTAGTAATCCCCAGAAAAGAAGCTACAAGGATGACAATTCCCTGTGAAATATACACACTATACAGATAACCCATATGGTAACCTTCTTTACTGAAGTTCATATTAAAAACCGCAGGTTCCCATAAAATTCGGAACAAACTTGAAACCAGAAAACAAATCAGAGCATATAGAATGAACTCAGGATATTTATTGGAAAGATAGAAATAGGGAACTAAATAGTAATATACCAGATAGTAAATTCCGACGTTCAAAATAACATTCAAAACAACGCACCAAATAAGATCCGGGGAGCTCAGGAAGTAGTTTTCGGTAAAAAAAATCATAAAAATGAAAACAAACAGAAAAAAAACATGCTGGAACCTCAATAGAAATTTCCAGTGGTATTGCATAATAGTTCTCAGAATCTTATCACTAAATAAAACCCTGATAATCAACAAAATAATTACAAAATTTACAATTAAAAACATATTTTCCCTCTGATTTCAGAAG
>NZ_JALAHD010000258.1 GCF_022712095.1 Chryseobacterium sp.
AGTTTTAGCAGCAATAAAACCATATCTTGAAAATATTTAAAATATGATGAGTGTTGAGATACCCACTGTGAACAATAAAGTTGCTGTAGAATATTTAAAGGTTTTTTATCCTTCTCTTAAAAACGAGATCACCCAATTATCCAGTCAGGATAATTTAGCCGGAATCATTCAGGCTACCATTAATTATTTAAAAACTCTTTTACAAGAATCCAAAACCAGTATCGTCGCCAGAAAAATAAAAACGATGGAATGGCTTTATAGAAACGGAAATACTTATATCAAAGATCTGATTGAAAATATCTTTATACGGTCTTTTGAAAGCTTAAGAAGAATTTCCGACCGCCAGCAATGGAATTTAATCTATAAAAATATGCCCCAGCAATTTCAGAAGATTTATCTGGAACAGGTAAAACAGGATGAGCTGTTTTTTAAGAAAGTACACGACTAACATATAAAACCTCCCGGAATATTTCCGGGAGGTTTTTATTTATTCATTATTGTTTGGATGAAGACAATTTCTAAGAGGGTTTATAAATCACTCATAATCCTGTCAATGATATCCTCTTCTTTAATTCCTTCATTTATCAGCTTTAATATGAATTCTATATTTTTTATGCCCAGTTCTTTTCCATATCCTATGATTTTATCATCGGGATATTCCAATTCCCACCACTGTACAACTATATCCACAAATAAACAATCCCAGGAAATTGGCTTTAGATTTTCTTCTCTAAAATATTCAATACTATACTTTACATATTTCTTTGTTTCAGTATCGTAAGCCAAAATTTTCTCAAAAGTATAAGCCAGTATCGGCAGGTATCTGTTTACCAAATAAAAATCCTGCTGCTCTTCTGTAAGACTCAGTATAGAATAAGGATCTTTAAAATCATTTTGTAAGTCACCATTTTTATAATTACCATCATACAATTCCAGTATGGATTCCGGTAAATTTAATTTACTGATCAGATTTCGCAGAGTTTGGATTTCCATAATCATTTTATAACCAATAGCATCTAAAAACAAATATGGCATAAATATATGATACAAACAATATTCAATCCACAAAATAAACCAGCTGCTGCCCGCTGGAATATTCTATGACAGTCTTTCATTATTTCTCCCGCCAGGGTCTCTAAAGCTTGCGGCGTTAAATTTCTGGAGGTGTTAGCCAAAGGATCGATTCCTCCCCTATCTGCCCATATAAATTTAAAATCAGCATATCAATTAGATATACTGATTTATTATTTGGATATTAAGAATTACTAATTGCTAGTTTCGCAATTCTTATAAAATTCTAATCTTATTGATTTAGCATTTACTACACCTTGTTGTAAATTCTCAGGGTATTTTTTCTTTCTTCCCGTCCCTACTACTTTTGAACAAAAACATCTATTTAGGAGAGTTTCTCTGTATGTTAATTCTTTCCTCAATTATCCGCCAGTCATAAAAATGGAAAACCTTTCCGTTACTCATAGCCACAAAAACACCTTTCGGAAACTGCGGTCCGAGGTTGACGTTTGTTACTTCCGAACCGTCGCTCTCTTTTGTGAAGAAAGGAATTTCTGCAATTCTACCCGCTCCGGGATTTTCTCTTAGATAAACATTAAACGTATCTGCCTGCTGATTAGAAACCAGAATATAGCCTGTATTTCCAGAAGTTGGATAAATGGAAATACCCTCCAAATCAGATTTAAAATCTCCTTTTCCGAATACGAGAAGTTCTTCATTTCCTTTCGCCGGATCTGCATAATACTGATGTACGGCAAACTGTTCATCAGAATAATAAATAAGCCCTAATTCATCATCAACAGCAATACTCTCTATTTCCTTTAGTCCACTGTATTTTCCAAATTTCCTTACCACTTCACCGGAAATTTTTCCGTTATTTTCAGAAAGTCTGTATTGCCATAAATATCCATCCAAAGGTCCGGATTTCCTTCCGACAATAACAAAAATATCACCCGACTGAGGATTCTTATACAGGGAAATTCCCATAGGGAAACGTTCTGTTTCGCCATCAAATACAGTAAATTCACCTACTTCTTTTAAATCGGGGAGCGAATAGATTTTCACCTTATTGGTTTCTCTTTCCGTTGTTGCTGCGATGTCTATTTTTTTTCCGTCCAACACAAAACCGTACTCAATATCTACATTATTCGGGCGCTGAAGCGGGGTTACTTTATTGATGATTTTACCGTTCAGATCAAAAGCGTACAAACCGCCGTTCGTTTCTTTGTCTGTTCCTATGATGATGCTTTTTGTTGCATCTTCGTAATTAACCCAGATAGCGGGATCATCGGTATCAAAAACTACTTTTTCGGTAATCACCGTCGGTTTTAATTTTTTACCGAGATGAGCATGGCTTCCACAGCTGAAGATAAAAAAAGGAGCAGAGACTAAGAGTAGATTTTTTATTGTTTTCATTACTATTAATTATTTTAAAATTATGCATAATATAAAGATGATATTTACCTCATTATTTCTTTTTAGAAATCGAACTTAAACCCTAAATTAAATCTAGGCATATAATATTCTACCTGCGCTGTTCTCTCTTTGATACCCTGATAGTAACGCAATGGCTGATTGGTCAGATTATTAGCTTCTGCAAAAATCCTCAACTGGGATGTAATATTGTAGGAAGCATTGGCATCAAGGAACAGTTGATGATCATAATAACGGTCTTCAAAATCATTTCCTCCCAGCTCATCAATATAGCTTGCTGCATAATTGAAAGACAGCCTGGCGGAGAAACGCTTGTTTTCCCAGGACAGAGAGCCATTAAACATATGGGGAGCCGCGCCCGGCAATCCTACATCTGTTCTTTCTTCTCCGTCTTCGTTGGTAATACCTTTGGCTTTGGAATGAGTGTAAGTATAATTCAGATAAATGCCCAGTCCTTTCCAGAATTCCCCATAAATGAAATCAAAATTACGTTGTAAAGCAACTTCAAAACCGTAGATATCTACATTATCTCCGTTTTGTTCGCGGCGGAATATCCAGTCTTCTCCTTCCGGAATAGGATTGGACTGCCCTGCAAAGTCCTGTGCAAAGTCTTCTCTGCTATAATTTTCTCTCACGGAAGTGAAGATGAAATCTTTCAGGTTTTTATAGAAAAGGCCCCCGGAAAGAATCCCTACAGATTTGAAATATTTTTCAGCCATCAGATCTAAATTATAGGCATAGGTAGCATTAAGATCCGGATTCCCTGCATAGAGCTCTTCATTCTCAGAAACTACATTGAGATAAGGCACAAGAGAATAGTAATTGGGGCGGGCCAAAGATGTGGTAGCGGCAGCCCGGAGTACAAAGTCTTCTTGAGGTTCGTAGCGGAACGTTACGCTGGGTAAAACATTGATATAGGAATTCGTATTGGTGATCTGCCCTTCCAGTTTTTCTTCATCCAAAAGATAATTTCCGGTATAATCTATTTTAGTGCTTTCAATACGGGCTCCCAAAATCAGGGAAAACTTGTCACTGAAATCCTGATCCCAACGGATGTATCCTGCATAAATATTTTCTTTTGCATTGTAATTATAAGCCACAAATTCATCGGCTTTGGATTCGGATTCAAAAACGTTCGGGTCGTTAAGGTTCAGGCCTCCGAGAAAAACAGGGTTAACGAAGGTTCCGGGGATATAATTTCCCGCCTGAAAATTATTTCCGTTCAAATAAACCGTCGGTACATTTCCCAGACTTCCTAAATCATTGACGGGTTCATATTCAAAATAATTGTTGTTTCTTAATTTTTCTTTGATACGAAAGCGGCCACCGACACGCAATCTTCCTTTTTGATCACTGATAACGGAAAATGGAAAACGGAAATTAATCTTAGCTCCGAACTCTTTTTCTTCTGTCCAGCTGTCAGCCTGTGAAAGGTTGCTGAGTCCGTAAGTACCTAGATCATCATTCCCTATTGGTGTAATAACGGGAGCTCGGGGATTGTTGAAATTAGTGATAAATTCCACATCTTCACGTTCAAATTCCATATAACGTTCACCTTGTTTTTCTTCGCTTGCCTGGGCATAATTGACGGCCCAATCAAAGTCCACTTTTGAGCCTAGCAAATGCTCTCCACCCAGAGCATAATTTTGTACTTTCTGTAGCTCAAAACGTGTATTTTTCACTCTGTCTGTTCCTATTCCTCCTTTAACCTCCCGAAGGATATTTCCTTCCCAGCCCATGATTTCGGTTTCATCATCATTATAAACAGGATCAACCTCACTTACGAAAGCAAAACGGTTTTCCCTGTCTATTCTCCAATTGTACATGGCATTTGCATAAATCTTATTAACAGCATCAAACTCATAATCAAGGTTTAGATTAAAGCTGTTTCGGATCCGGTGTTCATCATAATAACGGACACCTAATTCTTTTACGTAAACTGTTTTTGCTACATCATCTGCTGTATCCCATTCGGCTTCTATATTATCTGACCCGAAAGTATTATTATTGTAGGAAAAGCTAAATACCGCTCCCAGTTTTTTATTAAAAAAGCGATTCCCGTAAACCAGACCTGCGGTATAATTTCCCGATTCCCGGATCGGATTGTAGCCTCCTGCTAATGTTACAGAAATTCTTTCTTTGTTCGACGCTGCACGTGTAATAAGGTTTACAGAACCTCCGATGGCATCGGCATCCATATCCGGAGTAAGAGTTTTATTCACCTGAATTGAAGAAATCATGTCAGACGGAATCAGGTCCATCTGGACATTTCTTGTATCTCCGTCTGCAGAAGGTATTCTGTCTCCATTCAGAGTTACGGAATTCAGATTCGGAGCGAGGCCTCTTATAATAAGGTTTCGAGCTTCGCCCTGGTCATTCTGTACAGCAATTCCCGGAACCCGTTTCAGGGCATCCCCTATATTGGCATCGGGAAAACGTCCGACCTGATCCGAAGAAATGACATTAGTGATATTGACATTATTTTTTTGCTTATTGAGAGCCCTTGCCTGGTTTCGCTGAATAATCCCTGTTATTTGTACTTCCTTAATTTCGGTTTCTTTTCGGCTAAAGGTAATGTTCTGACGCGTATTTTTTTCTGGATCTACTACTATCGGATATTCTTTTTCACTATATCCGAGATAATCTACTTTCAGGGTATAATTTCCTGCAGGAACATTAAGAAATACAAAGTCCCCGTGTTCATCAGAGGTTGTATAGATATTACCAGGCTGTAAGGTCAGTTTTGCACCCGGAAGCGAGAGGTTATCATCATTAATGTTTCCTGAAATGGTTCCCGACTGTGCATAAAAACATACGGCGGCACAGAAAAGGACAGTACTCAATATTTTTTTCATTGTATACACTTTAGATTCTACCGGTGCAAATG
>NZ_JALAHD010000259.1 GCF_022712095.1 Chryseobacterium sp.
ATGCATTCAATATATGGGGGGATTTTTTTTTCATAATATATTATTTTATTCAAAGTAATGTACAAAAATTATTATTATCAAATTTTTAAAAAACATTATCAAATATTAAAATTAATTTAAAAAGTGTATATTCGCGAATACCAAAAATTTTTATATTTGTAGAATATCCATAGCTATGCAAACAACATATATTGAAACCCAACAGATTTCCTTTCAGGATTTCAAAAATCAAATACTAGAAGATTATAAACTGGGAAGAATTTCCCGTGAAATGTCTTATTTAGGAAGAAGAGAAGTGCTTACCGGAAAAGCTAAGTTTGGAATTTTCGGTGATGGTAAGGAATTACCGCAGTTGGCCATGGCAAAAGTTTTCAGAAATGGGGATTTTCGTTCCGGATATTACAGGGATCAGACTTTCGCGATGGCAGTAGATGCTCTAACTGTCGAAAGTTTCTTTGCCCAGTTATATGCAGATACAAGTGTGGAAAGAGAGCCCGCATCTGCAGGAAGACAGATGAACGGACATTTTGCTACAAGAAGTTTAAATGAAGACGGAAGCTGGAAAGATCTTACGGCTCAAAAAAATATTTCCTCGGATATTTCTCCGACTGCAGGGCAGATGCCTAGATTATTGGGATTGGCTCAGGCTTCCAAAGTATATAAAAGTGTACAATTCGAAGGATCCGAAAAGTTTTCAAAAGGAGGAAATGAAATCGCCTTCGGAACAATTGGAGATGCTTCTACGGCAGAAGGTCATTTCTGGGAAACGTTAAATGCAGCCTGTGCACTTCAGGTTCCTATGATTGTTTCTATCTGGGATGACGGATATGGAATTTCGGTTCCCACAAGAAATCAAAGAGCAAAAGCTGATATTTCTGAAATGTTGAGCGGCTTTCAAAGAAAAGAAGAGGGAAAACATGGTTGTGAGATTATTCAGGTAAAAGCATGGGATTATCCTGCATTATTGGATGCTTATGCGAAAGCCGAACATTTTGCAAGAACAGAAAGTGTTCCTGTTGTTGTTCATGTGGTGGAAGTAACTCAGCCACAGGGTCATTCTACATCTGGATCTCATGAAAGATATAAAAGTGAAGAACGTTTAGCCTGGGAATCTGAATTTGACGGTTTAGCTAAATTTAAGGAATGGATTCTTAATTACTCCATAGAAATCGATGGGAAAGAAGAAGTTTTAGCTACTTCTGAAGAGCTGGATTCCATAGACAATGAAGCTAAGAAAATTGTAAAAGCTGGTCAGAAAGCATCTTGGGAATATTATCAGAAAGCTATTTTAGATTTGTCTCATTCTGTTTTGCCATTGGTAGAAAGTCTTAAAAATGAAAATTCTGAAATTGAAAATTACCTTTCCCAATATAGTAAACTGATTTCTAAGGGAAAAAAGGATGTATTTCATCTGGTAAGAAAAGTATTATTGGCAACAAGAGGTTCGCATTCTCCGGAAAGAAACCAGCTAATGCAGAAATACAATGAAATTTTTGAAATAGAAAAGGATAATTATTCTTCCCATTTATATTCCCAGTCTCAATGGAAGGCTACGAATGTACAGGAAATTAAACCAGTATATTCCGATAGTTCAGAGGATGTGGACGGAAGAGTAGTGGTAAGAAATAATTTTGATAAAATTTTCGAAAAATATCCGGAAACCTTAGTATTTGGAGAAGACGCAGGAAATATCGGTGATGTGAATCAGGGATTGGAAGGAATGCAGGAGAAATATGGAGCTGTACGTGTTGCAGATACAGGAATCAGGGAAGCTACGATTTTAGGACAGGGAATCGGTATGGCAATGAGAGGTTTAAGGCCTATTGCTGAGATTCAGTACCTGGATTATATATTATACTGTTTACAGGGAATGAGTGATGATCTTGCAACGGTTCAGTACAGAACCAAAGGAGGTCAGAAAGCCCCATTAATTATCAGAACTAGAGGACATAGGCTGGAAGGGATCTGGCATTCAGGTTCCCCGATGGCAGGTATTCTTAATCTGTCAAAAGGTATTTTAGTATTGGTGCCAAGAAATCTTACTAAAGCTGCAGGATTCTATAACACAATGCTTCAGGCAGACGAACCGGCGGTAATTGTAGAATGTCTGAACGGATACAGATTAAAGGAAAAACAACCTGATAACTTAGGTGAATTTACAGTTCCTGTAGGAAAAATAGAAGTCACAAAAGAAGGGAAAGATGTTACGTTAGTTACTTATGGTTCTACATGGAGAATTGTAACTGAAGCTGCCAATGAATTAGAAAAATTAGGTATTTCTGCAGAAGTAATAGATATTCAGTCATTAATCCCATTTGACCTTTCTCATGAGATTGTAGAGAGTGTGAAAAAGACGAACAGACTGGTAGTTATCGATGAAGATGTGGAAGGAGGAACTTCGGCGTTCATTCTTCAGCAGATCCTCGAAAAACAAAAAGCATTCAGGTATTTGGATTCTGATCCATTGACTATTTCTGCGAATGATCACCGTCCGGCTTATGCGAGTGATGGAGATTACTTCAGTAAACCATCAACAGATGATATGGTTGAAAAGATCTATGCTATGTTTAATGAAACAAATCCTCAGAAATATCCGGCGATATTTTAATTGGAGTTAATACAATAAAAAGGCTGCGGGCTTTCAGATTTCTGAAAGCCCGCAGCTTTTTTTATTAATTAAAACTATTTGATTATTTCAATTTGTGAATATCAAAGATTAACCACTTTTTTAACTTCTTTATCCGTTAAGTTACATTGTTCAGTTTTCAGTTCTTTATTCTGATATTTAGCCTCCCATTCCTCCAGCATGGAAAAAATAGGGAGAAGAGCAAGTCCTTTTTCTGTAAGGCTGTATTCCACCCTCGGAGGTAATTCCTTAAATTCCTCACGGATAATTAAACCATCCGTTTCCATTTCCCTTAGTTGGTCTGTTAAAACCTTTCTTGAAATGACATTAATCCGGGCAGCAAGCTCACCAAAACGTAACTTCCTGTCTTTAGTGACCAATACGATAATCGGTTTCCATTTGCTTCCCAAAACAGACATCGCTTTTCTCAGGGGACAGCTGTATTGCATTAATTCATTTTTTTTCATATTAAGGAAATTTTTAATTGAGCTGATTCCATCGTTACCTTGATGTTACTAATGTATGTTACCGCGAAGTTACCACTTTTTTTTAATAAAGGATACAAAAATGAACTATTATTAGTTACTTTGTGTAACAATTGCTAAGTTAAAATTAAATCAATTACAAAATGAGTACAGAAAAATTATTCACACCATTCAGTTATAAAAATTTTCAGCTTAAAAATAGAGTGGTAATGGCTCCTATGACAAGAGGACAATCAGACAATGGAGTACCTACACAGGCGATAGCAGATTATTATGCAAGAAGAGCCGCTTCAGAAGTAGGATTAATTCTTTCAGAAGGAACGGTGATTAACAGGCGTGCCTCTAAAAATCTTGCCGGAATTCCTGACTTTTATGGAAGCGAAGCTTTACAGGGATGGAAAAATGTAATAGACAGTGTTCATCAAAATGGAGGAAAAATGGGTCCTCAGATATGGCATGTAGGAGACACCAGAATGTCCGAGGAATATCCGGCAATACCTATGGAAAAAGCTGCCACAATGAGTTTAGCAGATATTCAGGATACGATTGCACAGTTTGCAGCATCCGCAAAATCGGCAAAAGATCTTGGGTTTGACTGTCTGGAAATTCACGGTGCTCACGGTTATCTTATTGATCAGTTCTTTTGGGAAGTGACCAATACGCGTACTGATGAATATGGAGGAAAAACATTAAAAGAAAGAAGCCGTTTTGCTGTTGATATTATTAAAGCGATGAGAGCTGCCGTAGGGGATGATTTTACCATTATTATCCGTCTTTCCCAATGGAAGCAGCAGGATTATAAAAGCAGATTGGCACTTACTCCTAACGAAATGGAGGAGTGGCTGGTTCCTATGAAAGAAGCAGGAGTTGATATTTTCCATTGTTCACAGCGTCGTTTCTGGGAACCTGAATTTGAAGGGTCCGATCTGAATTTTGCAGGTTGGGCAAAGAAAATAACAGGTCAGCCAACAATTACAGTGGGTTCCGTAGGTCTTAATGGTGATTTCATGGGTGCGTTTGCCGGACAGGGATCCGAAGCTGCAGACTTATCAGAATTGTTAAAAAGACTTGACCGTGAAGATTTTGATCTGGTAGCAGTAGGTCGTGCTATTCTGAATGATTATCAGTGGGTGAAAAAAGTAAAAGAAGGAAAGTTTAACGAACTGGCTGATTTTTCAGCAGAAAGCTTACAGACTTTATATTAAAAGAAATATTTTCTATCTATTCATCTTAATAAAGACTGCTCTCAGATTTCTGAGAGCAGTCTTTTTAACAATATAAATATATCAATTGCCTGAGGCAGAGTGATTGCTTATAAACCTATATTTTTATTTGGCTTTAGCTGCTTTAAAATATTTTTTGGAATCGCATTCTTATGAACTAAAATTGCAGTGGATTTATATTCTACATACGGTCTTGTTACATACAGATAACCCTCAAAATCGTTGGTTACACCCCATGAATTTTTAACCATATAATATTCTTTTCCGGTCTGGTCTTTAGCTAATCCTACGATATGCATTCCGTGGTCGTCTGTAGTGGAAAGATTATTTAATGCTCTCTGGCGCATATCTTCAGTAATTGCTTTATCTTTTTTAGGCTCATTGAAGAGATCTTTTTTTACTTCCGGAGTAATTTGTTCAAGATCAACGTCCGGTACGTAGGCAACTCCGTTTTTATATGAAAAATAAGGTTCTGACACATCTGTTGCCCACCCTACAGAATATCCTTTATTAACAGCATTATCAATAATAGCAGTTAAATCTTTCATAGGTACATTCCAGTCAGAATCATGGCTCCAGTTATCAGGGATCGGAACTACGAATTTCTGATAGTATGGATAATCTTTATAAGAAGATAATTCAACATAATCTTCCGGGTTGATTCCTACAACTTCTTTAGCAAATGTTTTTGGAGTATAATTTTTCCCTCCATAGGTAAAGCTGGAAGGAACTTTTCCAAGATATTCATCAAGGATAGCATCTACAGAAGACATCCAGTTATCAGAAAGCTTACCTTTAGAAGAAGCTTCCACCAAGCTGTCTAATATTGGTTTCAGCTTTCCTTGCATTTCCTTGAAATTATTGGTTGTCTGTCCTGGTCTCAATCCTGTATAAGCTTCCTGAGGTACAGCTCCATACTTTTTATACATATTGATCACATCATGAAGTTCTCCTCCGTCTCCCCAACTGATTGCTCCGTTGTTAAGAACATATAATTTGGCTTTATCGTGATAAGAATTTCGGGCTGTGAAAATTTCTGCTAAATCCACTGGTTTTTTGCCCATACGCTGCATTTCGGATTCCAGAAAAGAATTCCCGGAATAGCTCCAACAGGTTCCTGAAGACCCCTGGTTTTTTACCGAAGTCGCACCAACATCCTTTAAAGATGTGAACTGGAAGTTAGCATTTTGAGAATGATTGTTTTTTAACTTATTAATCAGGTCGTCCTGAGCAAACATCATACTTCCGGTTGATAAAACCAAAAGCAGTGCGGCTAATTTATTATTCTTCATTAACATAGAGATTATATAGAAATAGTCGCTGATATTAACGATTTGTTACATGAATTTTTTAAATATATTTTGAAAATGATCAAGTAAATTATTTTGAGTGGTTTGAATAATTAAAAAGGTAGTAATGGGAATAAATTAAAAAAATATTTTCAATAATTATTGAAAATTCAAAAATTATAATTACATTTGTAATGAATTAAAAAACAACGGAAAATGAAACTTTCAGAAGCTAAAGAAAAGTACATTCAGACATGGGGAACGCTAGCAACCAACTGGGGAATCAACAGGACCATGGCTCAGGTTCACGCTTTACTTTTAGCGGAAGGAAAACCTCTTTCCACCGATGAGGTAATGGAAGCTTTACAGATTTCAAGAGGAAATGCCAATATGAATCTCAGAAACCTTATAGAGTGGGGGATCGTTCGTAAAGAACTTGTGAAAGGGGACCGGAAAGAATATTTTTTTGCAGAACGTGATCAGTGGTTTCTTTTTAAGCAATTGGTAAAGGAAAGAAAGAAAAGAGAAATTGAACCCGTATTAAATTCCATATCAGAGCTGAAACATGTGGATGAAGATACAAAAGAAGCAAAAGAGTTTACCGCTTTAATGAGTGAGATGGAAAACGTAACCGCAAAAGTTTTTAGTATAATGGATCTTGCGATTAAGAGTGATGATCACTGGCTGGTAGGTAAAATTACGAATCTTTTGAAGTAGGTAGAAGAGGATTTAAATCCTTTTTTATTTGTAATTAATTTTCAATAATTACTGAAAATATAAAAATAATGATAATTATGAAAACTTTTTTTAAATGTGATTTTTACATCCAATTAATACTATTACTGGTTATTAGTTGTGTAGTCCTTATAGACCTGAATACCAGAAATGGAGATCTTCTCATTTTGTTTTATTTTGGAGTGGGTATTCCGCAGCTGATAAGTTATCTGATTCGTCTATCTCACTCAGGTAATAAATCTTTGCTATTTAAAATTTACGGGCTTTTTATCATTCCTGTATATCCATCGTTTTTGGGACTTGTCCTTTTTGGAAATACGGATGTAATCAGCATGATATGCTTAATATTTCCGATTTTAGCTTTCTTTTACAGTCCGGTTATGGCGGTGCTGTATGTAATCGATTGTTATAGGGAAATGAAGAAAAAGACTTTGGTGTATAACCGTTATCAATCTATTCGAAATGAAAAACTTCTTATTCAGAATACTCATGAAACTTCTTTTTAAACCCTCAAAAAGAACAAAAGCTGATTTCTTAAATCTTTAAACTTTTATTATGCCAAGAATTTATTTAGAAACCATTATTAACGCTGATATCAATACTGTTTTTGACCTAGCCAGAGATATTGACCTGCATCAGCGCTCCACTTCAAAAACCAAAGAGAAAGCTATTGCAGGCAGGACAAGCGGGCTGATTGAAAATAATGAAACGGTGACCTGGCGGGCAAAACATCCGGGAGTATATCAAACCCATAATTCAAAGATCATCAATATGAAGAAACCTTATGAGTTTACAGATATCATGCTGAATGGCACTTTTAAATCCTTACATCACCGGCATATTTTCAAAGAGGAGGGCGGACATACTCTTATGATCGATGTTTTTGATTTTGAATCCCCTTTTGGAATCCTAGGAAAGCTTTTTAATCAGATTTTCCTTACCCGATATCTTACAGACTTTTTATTAGAAAGAAATAACAGTATTAAAAACACAGCAGAATTATGAATTTTTTAAAAGCAGAATGGCGAAAACTGGCAATTATTAATTATGAAATCAATCCTGAAATTTTATTACCCTATCTTCCGCAAGGAACAGAACTAGACTTTTATCAGGGTAAATGTTATATAAGCCTTGTGGGATTTATGTTTCTGAATACAAGGTTATTAGGCCTTTCTATTCCTTTTCACCGGAATTTTGAGGAAGTTAACCTTAGATTTTATGTAAAGAAAAAAGAAAATGATGTCTGGAAAAGAGGAGTGGTTTTTATTAAAGAAATTGTTCCTAAACCTGCATTAAGTATTGTAGCAAATTCTATTTATAAAGAAAGCTATCAGACAATGCCTATGAAAAATAGGATTCATCGTCAGGAAGATGAATTACTCATCCGGTATTCCTGGAAAGATAAAAGTTGGCATTCTATTGAAATTAGAGCCGAACATAAACAGCTGCCTATGGTTCCGGAATCGGAATTTGAATTTATTACAGAACATTATTTCGGTTTTACCAAACAAAAAAATAAAACTTCAGAATATGAAGTGGTACACCCTCAATGGAACCATTATAAAGTAAAGGATTATCATATTGAAATTGATTTTGAAAAGGTATATGGGAAAGATTTTGAATCTTTAAATCATCAAGTTCCACTTTCTGCTATGCTTGCAGAAGGATCAGAGATTGAAGTGAAAACTAAAAAATATATTGGCTAATGAGGCAAAGTACCTTATGGTAATCAACTAAAAGATGCTCTGCAGAGCGTAGAAGACTGTTTTTAAATTGTGGTACGGAATGTGCATACTAGTTATTAATTATTTAATGATAGTTATTTATGATAATCAATTTTATGTTTAATATAATTGATTTTGATAAGGAACAAATCATTGAGAAGTTAATTTTTAAAAATATAAATGTCATGAACAAAATTTTAGTGTTAAGCCTTCTTTCCCTAGGCTTATCAGTAGGTGTTTCTGCTCAGAAGACTCAGGAACAAATGAACAAGGAATATGGTGAACAGTACAGAGCTATAGGGCAGGACCGTACACTATCCGGACAAGAAAAAGGAAGAAAGAAAAGAGAGCTTTCTGCAAAACAAAGAGAAGATAACCGTGCTTATAATGAGGCTTACAGGCAGAAGAACGGATATTCTAAAGATGATAGAAAGCAACAGATAGAAAATAGAATTGACAATCTGGAAAAAAAGTATGAAAATGATAAAAAACAGATTGATAATAATAAGAGCTTAAGCGACAGTCAGAGAAAGACACAAAAGGAAGCTTTAAAGAAAAATTATAAAAGCCAGAAAGAAGCTTTGAAAAAAGAGAAAGATAAGTATTAAACAAGCCGGGCTGAGCATAAGATCTGGCTGCTGATTCATCAAAAAAACAGCTTTAAAATCAG
>NZ_JALAHD010000260.1 GCF_022712095.1 Chryseobacterium sp.
AATTCGCTTCCCAGTCCATCAGCTAAATTCTGTCAAGGTCAAATCCTCCGGATTTTCAGAAAAACTTTTTGCATATAAAAATCTACACAAAAACTTTTTCAGAAAAACCTTGACAGAATGCCACGCTCATTTTCAAAAGGCTTTCTTTTTTTCTTTTTTTTAGATTTTTTTTCTTAGTTTTCTTTTAGAAATATTTCAACTGAGAAATTTCAAGCGGAAAAGAGAAGGATTAAACTCTTGCTTCAAAACTCTAAAAAACATGTTCAAATTTTAGCCATTTTACTTGCAGATTTGAGCAGGAATTTTTAGTTTTACTACGTAAAATTTAAATTAGGATTTTACCACTTTTTTGCAAATGTCCTATTTGAGGCCATTCACAGAGATGCTACAGCGAAAATCTTATCCATAAAGCGATGAGAAATGGGTACAAAATCCCTCACTCTCCGCAGCAAAAGTCAAATGACATCATTGATAGATCAATGATGTCATTTTTTTATTTAATAGTTATTTTAAATTTTGTTGATGTAGGGTTTTCTCCATTTCAAAATACTCTGCATTGCGTTTTGAATTATAATTGTCTGTAATCCCAGTGAACAGGATTATCTCTATGAATGCTATTTAAAAGCTTTTCCAGTACAAATTTTTCTTATTTAATTTAATGCATCACCTACTCAGAATGTATTTCTACATTCTGCATTTCATCTAAGAAAAGTGTACGACTATCGTGGATTTGTATTAGACCCGTATCTGTCTTTTGTTCTATTTTTGCCTTATAAATTTTAACTCATTAAAATGAAAAAAATTATTCTTATTACAGGAGCCAGCTCAGGAATGGGTAAAGAAACAGCCAGAAAGCTGATTAAGGAGGGACATACGGTTTATACAGTTGCCCGAAGGATAGATCAGATGAAGGATTTACAGGAAATTGGGGGGCATCCTATAAAAATGGATGTTACCATTGAAGCCGATATTGAGAATGTAGTGGGTACTATAATCAAAAAAGAAGGCAAAATTGATGTGCTGTGGAATAATGCAGGATACGGGCTTTATGGCTCTGTAGAAGATGTCCCGTTGGATGAAGCCAGAAAAGAATTTGAAGTCAATGTTTTTGGTATGGCGGCAATGACGCAGAAGGTCGTTCCCTATATGCGGAAAGCTAAGTCCGGAACAATTATCAACACCTCTTCAATGGGGGGTAAAATGTATTTTCCGATGGGAGCCTGGTATCATGCCAGCAAACATGCAGTGGAAGGCTTAAGCGATTGTCTGCGCTTAGAACTCAAACAGTTCAATATTAATGTTGTTATTTTAGAACCCGGTTTTATTGCGACTGAATTCGGCTCCGTTCTTCTAGATGGTTTTTCAAAAATCCGAAAAGATAGCGCTTACCATTCCATGATGAATAAGATTGAAGAAGGAACCAGAAAAGCAGCTGAAGGAAAAGGTTCTTCTCAGCCTTCCGTAATCTCGAACACCATTAGTAAAATAATCAATACCAATAAACCAAAAACAAGATACAGAATAGGAAAGTTTGCAAAACCTATGGTCTGGATGAGAACCTACCTGGGAGACGCTTTATTTGATAAGATTGTCATGAGCCAAATATAATCTTAAGCCCTGTATTTTAATTACTAAAGTGAACAATGTTTTAACCCATTTTTTTTGAAATGAAAACAGTGAAATTTTTATTTCTATTAATATAGATATTTACTGTAAGAACCTTTGTCCAAAACGGACCGGATACTATACTCGGAAAATGGTAGCCTGACAGGAAAGACGTAAGACTTAAAATCTTCAAGCGAGGAATAAATACTATTATGCATGGATAAAAGATGGAAAAATGAATCTTCATAGTTTTATGGAAGTTTTACTATTTGGTAACACAGCCGTTTTCCACCGGTAGAACAAATAAGGTTGGAAGGTACTGTACTTTAAGTTTATAGACAGTATTGATCCTACTTCTTTTAAAATAGTAGTTCACAGGAAAGGACAGACATTTATTACAAAGCTATTTTAAAAGCATTACAATAAAGCATATTAAAATTAAAAAGAAATACATTATACAATGAAACCGATTATCAACCTGAACAGCATATCTGACATCGGTAAGTTTATTCAGCAGGGCAGTGTTAAGCATCCTTTGGTTGCCATTATAGATTTTAGTAAAGTGGATGAATATGTGGAAGCAGGGACAAGGATATCCTGTAATTTTTATTCTGTGATGTTCAAAAACTATTGTATTAATAATATGAAGTATGGGAGGCAGAATTACGACTTTCAGGAGGGAAGTCTGGTATGCATGGCTCCTAAGCAGATCGTGGAGATGGATTCTGAAGTAGAAAAAAGAGATGATATAATGGGGTGGGGACTGTTCTTTCACCCTGATCTGGTCAGAAATACCACCTTAGGAATTAAGATGAAAGATTATACCTTTTTTTCTTATGAAACAGCAGAAGCCCTTCATTTATCAGAAAAGGAGAAAAAGACCTTATATGAGTGCATATTGAACATAGAAAATGAACTGAATGAGAACATCGATAACCATAGTCAGAACCTTATTGTATCCAATATCGAATTATTACTCAATTATTGCTCTCGTTACTATGGAAGGCAATTCATTACTAGAAAAAACTCAAACAGAGATATTGTGGCTCAGGTAGAAACAACTCTGCATGAGTATTTTAATTCTGATCTTTTAAAAGATAAAAGACTTCCATCGGTAAGTTATTTGGCAGATAAAGTCAATTTATCTCCAAATTATCTTAGTGATCTGCTTAAAAAAGAAACCGGAATGAATGCCAAAGATCATATTCATTATCTTCTGATTGAAGAAGCAAAAAATGTTCTGCTGGGAACCAGTAAAAGTATTAGTGAAATAGCATATGATTTAGGTTTTGAGTACCCACAGTATTTTAGTAAACTATTTAAACAGAAAACAGGAAATACTCCTCAGGAATTTCGTAATTTAAATTAGAAAGAAGTAAATCACATTGTTTACAATCCAAATTTAAAAGGGGATAAATAGACCATTCAATTTATTATTTAATAA
>NZ_JALAHD010000261.1 GCF_022712095.1 Chryseobacterium sp.
AGAAATAAGAGCAGTTGGTGATAATGCAATAAATAATCGTATATATGGTCAGAATACTATTTTTGCGGGTATTCATATGGGCGGTTTAATAATTCTTATAGAATATGGGTTATTTAATATTCTTCAAGCTATATTAGGAAAGTCATTAATACAAATCTTCTGGGAGCCTGGTAGTTCTTATAAATGGATTTTTGTGATAGGTCTGTTGATCCTTCCGTGGATTATTAATGGACAGCTACTATTTAAAAATAATAAGTATTTGGAATATTTTGAAGAATTTGATGAACAGCCTGTATCAGTAAGGCGAAAATGGGCATGGATTAGCTTGGGAATTATAATAGGAATTTTTGCGTTTTTTGTACTAAGCTTTTTTGTGTATAGTAAATATTGTTTTTAACAAATATGAAAAAGCTATTTATAAACTAAGCTAAATTGTAGAAATATTAAATAATAATTGGAGCGTTGAAGTAAAAATCACCACTTTAATTTAAGTGAATAGTTCTAAATAAGGCTGACTTTAAAAAGGAATTAAATAAAAAAATGTTATTAAAAAGAGAAGACCTAAGGTTTTCAAAGCTTACAATGATAAAAAATAATACTAAAAAAGCAGATTTCCAATCAGGAATCTGCTTTTATATTTCATATCAACAGGAGTTTACCACCCTTTCACAGCACCTCCTTTAAAAATCTCCTCAGCTTTCTTCACCACTTCGTCAGACTGGTAAGCTTTCAGGAAATTCTTTACTTTTTCCTCATTCTTATTATCTTCTCTGGCCACTACAACGTTTACATATGGGGAATCTTTATCCTCTTTTAAAACACTTTCTTTGTCAGTAAGGCCTGCCTGTGCAGCAAAATTATTATTAATAATAGCAAGGACAACTTCCTTATCATCCAATACTCTCGGAAGCTGTGGGGCTTCGATTTCTACGATTTTCAGCTGCTTTGGATTTTCGGTGATATCTGTTACTTTAGGAAGCAGACCTACACCGTCTTTCAGCTTTAATAATCCGTTTTTCTGTAATAAAAGCAGTGAACGTCCCTCGTTGGTAGGGTCGTTGGGAATTGCTATTGTACTGCCGTCTTTAAGTTCACTGATGTTTTTGATCTTTTTAGAATAAGCGACAATAGGGTAGACGAAGGTGTTTCCTATCACAGCCAGCTTATAGCCCCTCTGTTTCGATTGTTCATTAAGGTAAGGAACATGCTGAAAGGCGTTGGCATCGATGTCTCCGTTATTTAAAGCTTCATTGGGAACTACATAGTCCGTGAACGGTACCAGTTCTACATCAAGGTTATATTTCTCCTTGGCTACTTTCTTGGCTGCTTCTGCAATTTCTTGCTCCGGTCCTACACTTACTCCCACTTTAATGGAATTAGGATCATTCTTTTTTGACGAATTACAAGCATTAAAAACCAGTAAACCGGCAGCTAATAAACCTAGAATTTTTATTTTTTTCATTGTAAATTATTTTATTTGAATTTAAAAACTATAACATTTGTGTGTTGACTTACCGGTGATCAAACCTTTTTGCCAAACGGTCTCCCGTAAACTGAATAATAAATACCAATACGACTAGCAGGATCAGGACGATATTCATAATCGTGGCATTATAACCGATATATCCGTATTGATATCCGATCTGTCCAAGTCCGCCGGCCCCTACGGCACCTCCCATTGCAGAATATCCGACAAGGGTAATAAGGGTGATTGTAGCATTATTGATTAACGAAGGAAGAGCTTCAGGTAGTAATACCTTTTTAATGATCTGAAAAGGGGTCGCTCCCAATGCTCTTGCAGTTTCGATCAGTCCGTGCGGGACCTCCAGCAGACTGTTTTCCACAAGCCTGGCGATGAATGGAGCAGCACCGATGCTCAAAGGAACCAACGCCGCATTCATTCCTATAGAAGTTCCTACAATCGTTCTTGTAAAAGGAATCATCCAGACAATCAGGATAATAAATGGAATGGACCTGAAAATATTAACAAATATAGATAGGATCCTGTTATAAATCCTGTTTTCAAGAAGCTGATCCTTTCTCGTTAAAAACAGAAAAATTCCGATGGGCAGTCCTAAAACAAACCCGAAAAATCCGGATACAAAAGTCATGTAAACAGTTTCCCATACTCCCTTTAGCAAAAGGGCAATCTCCGTATCACTAAGCATACCCTCTTACCGTATTTTGAATTTTATTCTGGTTGAAATAATAAATGGCCCTTTGATTTTCTTCCTCTTCACCCTGTAAATATAGCAGAAGTTTTCCAAAATTGGAATCTCCAAGATATTCTACATCTGCTTTCAGAAGCTTATAAGGTATTTTATATTGATCATAGATTGTTGACAGTAACTGTTCAACGGTAACTGATTCATTGAGTTCTATTTCTACCAGAGGGTAGAGGCCGCTCCGGGGCTCCTTCTCCAGCTTTTGGTTAAGTTCTTGAGGTATGGTCATGATGTCCGAATTAATAAATTGTTTAATGATAGGGTTTTCCTTATTGGAAATAATTTCATTTAATGTCCCTTTAGCCTGTAATTTGCCTTGATCAATCACAGCTACATGATTACAGATTGATTTGATAACTTCCATTTCATGGGTGATCAGTAAAATCGTAATTCCCAGTCTTTCATTAATATCCCTCAAAAGCTGTAAGATCGACTGTGTAGTGGCCGGGTCGAGAGCACTTGTAGCCTCATCACAAAGCAGGAGATAAGGATCATTGGCAAGGGCTCTGGCAATAGCAACCCTTTGTTTCTGACCTCCCGAAAGACTTTTAGGATAGTCATTCGCCTTATCTTCCAGACCTACGATCTTCAGAAGCTCATTCACTTTCTTATGAATATCAGCTTTGCTGTTGTGGTCCAGTTCAAGAGGAAGAGCAATATTATCAAAAACAGTTCTCGAGGAGAGCAGATTGAAATGCTGGAAGATCATTCCGATTTTCTTTCTTTCGCGGGCAAGTTCCTTCGACTTCAATTGAGTGAAATCTCTGCCGTTAATAATGACACTTCCACCACGGTCAGGTTTTTCCAATAGGTTTACTGTCCGTATCAGTGTACTTTTCCCTGCTCCCGAAAAACCGATGATTCCTACGATATCTCCCTTTTCAATGCTGAGGTTGATATCATCAAGCGCCTGGAATGCCTGATTCTTTTTCAGAAATGTTTTTGATATATGTTGTAACTCTATCATTTTTTATCTTATTCTTTAAACAAAAATGGCCCTACAACGTGGTAAGGCCTATAATAAATATGGTATATTAAAATAAGGTTTAACCACTGTAATGTTGAAATACACACATATTACAATACATTTTTGCCGTATTGTTATTGCATTTCTTC
>NZ_JALAHD010000262.1 GCF_022712095.1 Chryseobacterium sp.
GATATTTATTAAACTAGTTAAATGTGTAGGATTTTATGTTAAACTAATTTAGCATTAAAATTAAAAGACATGGAAAATAGAATATTAGGACTGCATCATATAACAGCCATTGCAGATAATGCAAAAAGAAATCTGGATTTTTATACTCAGGTATTGGGGGTAAGACTTGTAAAGAAAACCGTCAATTTTGATGATCCCGGAACCTATCATTTTTATTTCGGAAACGAAAATGGGACACCCGGAACTATTCTCACTTTCTTTCCCTGGGAAGGAATAGGGAAGGGAACAAATGGAAGCGGACTGGCAACTCATATCGGGTACTCTGTTCCTAAAGGAAGCCTGGGATTCTGGAAAGACCGTTTGAAAAGCTTTAATGTAAATGTACAGGAAAGCGAAATTTTTGGGGAAAAAGTGATCTCCATTACAGATCCGGACGGACTTCAGTTACAGTTTACAGAAGCTCAGAACGAAGACTTGCGAAAAGTCTGGACTACGGAAGATATTAAAGAAGAAAATGCACTGAAAGGATTTCATAATGTAACCCTAACATTGAAGAAAGCAGAACCTACTATAAAAGTTCTTACCGACATTTTGGGATATGATCTTCAGAAACAGGACGGAGGAAGATACCGTTTTGAAACCAGTGCTATTGAAACCGCTAATCTTATTGATATCATTGAAAATGAAAAAGTTCCGGCTGGAAGAAATGCAGCAGGTACCAATCACCACATTGCCTTCCGTGTAAAAGATGACAATATCTTAATGGAATACCGTGAAAAAGTATTATCGGCAGGATTAAGCATTACCCCAAAAGTAGACAGGGATTATTTTTACTCTCTTTATTTCCGTGAACCGGGAGGTGTTTTATTTGAAATAGCAACCGATAATCCCGGATTTACAGTAGATGAACCTTTACATGAGCTGGGATCTTCTCTCAAACTTCCCAAACAATACGAGGGAGTCCGTGAGAAAATAGAAGGAGTCCTGCCAAACTTATCATAGGATAGTATTCAATAAATAGAAAGGTAATAAATTAGTGATAACAAAAAAATAAATAAAATGGAAAGAACAGAAGTCATTTTAGAAGGAAGAAAAGGAGAAATCCAATTATTCTCCGATGATAAAAAAGCCGGAAAGATGGATATTTCGGTGATAGGAGATAAGCTGACCGTTTATCATACGGAAGTTAATCCTGAATATGAAGGAAGAGGTTTTGCTAAAATTTTATTGGAAAGACTGGTGTCTTACGCAAGAGAAAATGAATTGAAAATACTTCCGCTATGTCCTTACGTACATGCCCAGTTCAAACGTCATCCGGAAGAATACAATGATGTTTGGTTAAAAGAATAAAAAATAAGCCGGAACTTAAGCTTCATCAGCCGGGATAATCATTTTGCTTATCTAAAAATCAGTACAAAGACTGCGTCAAAAAATTATATAAAAAACAATCGGAAACCAAAAAAACTTACCATATTATGTCACTTATCACAGGACTTCATCACGTTACGGCCATCACAGGGGATGCACAGGAAAATATTGATTTTTATACAGGAGTTCTGGGACTTCGCCTTATCAAAAGAACGGTTAACTTTGATTATTCCGAAGTCTATCATTTCTATTTCGGAGATGAGTTCGGAACTCCCGGAACTATTATGACCACTTTTCCCTATGGAAAAGGATTAGTCAACGGAAGACACGGAAAAGGAATGCTGAATACTACCGCTTTTTCAATATCAATTGACGGACTGGATTATTGGATGGCACGGTTAGACCAGTTTAATATTTCTTATAAGCAGCCACAGCAGAGATTTTCGGGAGAAGTATTCATTTATCTTGAAGACTTTGACGGATTAGGACTGGAGCTTGTATTTAATGATAAAGATAGCAGAAAAGGATATAATAATGGATTTATTCCTGCTGATTATGCCATAAAAGGGATTCACCATGTTGAAATATGGCTGGATGCTTATGAAAGAACGGCAGCTTTGCTTACCAATCAGATGGATCATCAGCTGGTTTCCGAAAGTTCTGACAGGTTCCGTTTCGGAGTGGAGAGCCTCCCCGGAAAATATGTAGACCTTGTGTGTACACCTTCCGCATTAAAAGGGCTGGCCGGAAGAGGAACTGTTCATCATGTTGCCTTTGCTGTTCCGGATGCAGAAGCTCAACTTGAAATGATGGAAAGATTAAATGCATTGGGATTAAAACATACGGAAGTTAAAGATCGTAAATATTTTACGTCCATCTATTTTAAAGAGCCGGGAGGAGTTTTATTTGAAATGGCTACTTCAGGTCCCGGGTTTGATGTGGATGAAGAGCTGGCTTCTCTGGGAGAGAATCTGATGCTGCCTCAGCAGTTTGAAGAGCAAAGACCACATTTACAGGAAGTACTCCCGAAATTTACATATCCGGTAGAAAAATACAGATAAGATCATGAACCATACATTAGATATAAAAACAGCAGGAATTCCGTTGAAAGAGGCACAGAAGGTGCTTATCATGATTCATGGAAGAGGGGGAAGCGCAGAAGATATTTTAACTTTATCCAGACATCTGAATGTAAAGGATTATGCGTTAATGGCACCTCAGGCTTCCAACCATACCTGGTATCCTTACTCTTTTATAGCACCTGCAGAGCAGAATGAACCCTGGTTGTCTTCAGCGGTAGATATCATTGGCAAAACCGTAAAAAAAGCTGTGGATGAAGGAATAAAGTCTGAAAATATTTATTTTTTCGGATTCTCTCAGGGGGCCTGCCTTACCATGGAATATATTTCCAGAAATGCGCAGCGATATGGAGGAGCAGTGGCTATCATAGGAGGATTAATCGGAGATAAGATCAATAGTGAAAACTATAAAGGTGATTTCGAAGGAACTCCGGTGTTTTTGGGAACCAGTAATCCCGATTTTCATGTTCCGGTGGAAAGAGTATATGCTACCGCTAATATTTTAAGAGAAATGAATGCTGAAGTAACCGAGAAAATATATGAAAACTTCGGACATTCCATTAATCAGGAAGAAATAGAATGGGCCAATTCAATTATTTTTAAATAAAAAATAAAAATAACCCGTATTTTTAGTGACGAAAATGGTGGAACTCATTTTGGAAATGTAGAAATTGAGCTCAAAAATCAAGGTGAGATAGGTTTTCTTTCCAATGAATTTAAGACTGATAAACTACAGTTCAGAAAAGTATCGGCTGACTATGATTATGACTATCATTGCGCTCCGCAAAAGCAGTATATCATATTACTGGATGGAGGAGTGGAAATAGAAACCTCGTTATGTGAGAAAAGAAAATTCAGGACAGGGGAAATTCTTTTGATGGAAGACATTACAGGTAAAGGACATAGAACAAAAAATCTGGAGAAAAAAGAAAGGACATCCGTGTTCATTCATATTTAAATAACTAGTTATAGCAGACGCATTGATCATGCATGAAAAATTACTTCCCATACTGGCACTTTTAATTCTTGTGTTGCTGCTGGTTATGGTGGCACAGCGTATTAAAGTGGCTTATCCTATCTTTTTGGTTATAGCAGGATTAGGAATAAGCCTTATTCCGGGAGTTCCTGTTTTAAAACTGGATCCTGAAATTGTTTTTATGATTTTCCTACCTCCGCTTTTATATGAAGCGGCCTGGTATACCTCATGGAATGATTTCTGGAAATGGAAACGGACGATTGCCCTTTTGGCTTTCGGGCTCGTATTTCTAACCTCCATTGTAGTGGCATATGCCTCACAGGCACTGATCCCTGGATTTACGCTTGCTTTAGGGTTTCTGTTGGGAGGAATTGTTTCACCTCCCGATGCGGTGGCAGCTACTACCGTTTTGAAAGGGTTGAAAGTTCCTAAAAGAACAATCACAATGCTTGAAGGAGAGAGTCTGGTTAATGATGCATCCTCCCTGATTATTTTCCGTTTTGCGCTGGCAGCAGTACTTACCGGAGCCTTTTCTATGGAGGAAGCAACCGGACAGTTTTTTATAGTAGCGGGATTGGGAATTGTAGTAGGGATAGTAGGGGCTCACGTATTTTACGTTATCCATCGCTTTTTACCTACAACACCTGCTATTGATGCAGCATTAACAGTGATTACTCCCTATATTTTATTCCTTACTGCAGAACATTTTGAATATTCCGGAGTAATGGCGGTGGTAAGTGGCGGTTTATTTATGTCTTTCAGGTCTCATGAAATGTTTAAAACAGGAAACACAAGAGTCAATATGGTAGGAGTCTGGAATACACTGATCTTTGTGATGAATGCACTGGTGTTTATCCTGATAGGGTTAGAGCTCCCCGATATTATCCAGGGATTGGGAGAAACTTCCTTGATGGAAGGAATAAAATATGGACTACTCATCAGTTTAATTGTTATTGTTGTACGTTTACTGTGGATTTATCCGGTGGCTCATATCCCAAGATGGGTAAGTAAAAAGATTCGGCAGGATCCTACACCCGGCTGGAAGAATCCTCTGATTATTGGTTGGGCCGGAATGCGCGGGGTGGTGTCTTTAGCGACAGCACTTTCCATTCCTGTAATGATGACTGATGGAACAGCATTTCCTGTGAGAAACCTTATTATCTTCATCACCTTTGTAGTGATTTTTATAACCCTTGTTTTTCAGGGATTAACCCTTCCTTTATTGATTAAACTGGTTAACCTTGGAGAAATTGATCCTATTAAGCCCGCCCATGAGCAGCAGGCAAGAATAAGGGTAGAGCTGGATACTCTTGCCTTGGAAAGAATCGGAGAAAAATATCCTTCCAGTCTTGAGACGAACGGATTAGTCCAGAACCTTAAAAAATCCCTTGAAAACAGTATAAGAGTAAATCAAAATCATTTAGATTCACTTGAACTGTCTGCAAACAGGCAGGATAATTTAAAAGAATATCGTGAAATTATGCTGGATATTTTTGAGCAGCAGAGAAAAGAATTGTTTAAAATGAAAAAACAAAAACTCTTCAGTGATGAAGAAATCAGAAAAGCTGAATCCCAGCTTGATCTGAATGAGCTTAAAATAACAGGAACCAAGCATTTGTAATTACTTTACAGAATTATTAAACTAAAAAATTATATACAATGAAAATATTACAATTTTTAGTGATAGGAAAGAATCAGGAAATTCTTGATACTTTGAAAAGGATTATAGAAAATAATGAAGGGTGGCTGGCAGAAATTTGCAATGACGAAAAGCACTGTTATCAATACCTTGAAAATAATCATGTGGATGTGGTACTTTTAAGTTCCGGACTGGATGAAGAATTTGAGAAAGAGATCAAAGTTTTTTGTGAAAATATAGAGGGGCGGGTTGAAGTAATAGATCATTATGGTGGAGGAAGCGGGTTATTAAAGAATGAAGTTTACAGTCTTTTTCCTAATTTGCTGCCATAAACTTTAACCCATGTTTGAAAGTATCATTAAGAATGTCACACGCTTTATCAGCCTTAACGTAAATGAAGAAAAATTGTTTACGGATTTACTGACCTGCAAATCGCTACCTAAAAAAACGGTTTTATTGAGGGAAGGTGAGATCTGCCAATTTGAAGGCTACGTCCAGAAGGGCTGTGTAAGAGTGTATTATCTTGATGATAATGGTTTTGAAGTTACTATACTTTTTGCTATCGAAGACTGGTGGATCAGTGATATAGCTTCATTTCAGGAGCAGAAGCCTTCTAAGCTCTATATGGAAACCCTTGAAGATTCAGAGATCTATCTGCTTAATCCAGCCACTAAGGAAAAGCTCTTGGAATCTATACCTAAATTTGAACGGGTGTTCAGAATGTTGGTACAGAGAAATCTTTCCACCTTACAGAACCGGCTGATCAATACCCTTTCAAAAACTGCTACTGAACGCTATCTGGAATTTATAAAAGTATATCCTTCCATTCCTCAGCGTGTGGCACAATACTATATTGCTTCCTATTTAGGGGTTTCAAAAGAGTTCGTAAGTACTATCAGAAAACGCCTTGCTGCCAAAGAAAATAAATAACCGTTTTATTTTGAATCCGCCGGCTTATTAAATTATAATGTATTTATCCTTATTAATTTACAATAGTCAAAATAGAATATTGATTTTGTGTATTTTAACTTGTTTTTAATCTGTTAAATCTATGAACAAAAAAATAATTTATTAAACTAGTTTAATGTACACCTTTTTCTGTCTCTCTAAATTTGTTTCATCAAGAAGAATAAATAAAAATAGATATGGACAGAAAAGATTTCTTAAAAAAAGGTTTACTGGGACCCGGAATGTTTGTCGCATCAGCATCATTGGCGAATACCATGAAGAATGACATTGATGAAATTGAACCTCTGGAACCTATAGGATACAATCATCTTCCCAATCCTGAATCTAAAATAAAAGATAATTCAGTACTCCATAAAGCAGATTCAAGAGGAAAAGCAGATCATGGCTGGCTGCTAAGCCAACATACTTTCAGTTTTGCCAATTACCATAACCCAGAAAGAATGCATTTCGGAGTCTTAAGAGTACTTAATGATGATAAAGTAGAAGCGGGAAGAGGATTCGGAACCCATCCCCATGATAATATGGAAATCATCAGTATTCCGCTGGAAGGTGATTTGGAACATAAAGACAGCATGGGAAATACAACGGTGATTAATGACGGAGACATTCAGGTGATGAGCGCAGGGACCGGTATTATGCACAGTGAATTCAATAAAAACAAAGATCGGTTTGTTAAATTTCTCCAGATTTGGGTATATCCGAATAAAAGAAATGTAAGTCCGAGATATGATCAGATGACTTTAGACAGAACCAAAATGCAAAATAAATTTCAGCAGATTCTTTCACCTAATGCGAATGATGAAGGAGTCTGGATTCATCAGGATGCATGGTTTCATATGGGAACTTTTGAAAATAATTTTCAGACTGATTATAAAGTAAAGAAAAAAAGAAACGGAGTATATGCTTTTATCATTAAAGGAAGTGCGGAAATAGCCGGAGTGCCGCTGGAAGAAAGAGATGGATTCGGAGTTTGGGATATTACGGATATTCCTGTGAAAGCAACTTCAGAAGGTACAGAGATTCTGTTGATGGATGTGCCGATGACGATGTAAAATAGCGACCCGTTTATAGATTGTTGTGAGTCCTCTTGTATCAAGAGGATTCTTTTGTTAATAAAATCTTTTCAAAAATCCCATCTGGAAAAGTCAAAAAAAATCCTGAAATTTGTATTCCTTTTTAAAATTTCCAGTTCATGAAGTTGTGTATTGCCGAAAAACCCAGTGTTGCCCGAGATATAGCGAAAGTATTGGGGGCCACTACGCCCAAACAGGGGTATATGGAGGGAAATGGCTATTGTGTCACATGGACTTTCGGACATCTCTGTACACTCAAGGAACCTCATGATTACGGACCCGAGCTCAAATCCTGGAGCCTTATTTTTCTTCCTATCATACCTAAGAATTTTGGAATTAAACTTATTCCCAATAAAGGAGTTGAAAACCAGTTTAAAGTAATAGAAAAACTGGTGGAAGAATGTGATGAGGTTATTAACTGCGGGGATGCCGGCCAGGAAGGGGAACTTATACAGCGCTGGGTATTGCAGAAAGCAAAATGTAATAAACCTGTTCAGCGTTTATGGATTTCCTCTCTTACCGAAGAAGCGATACGGGAGGGATTTGCAAGCTTAAAACCTGCTGAAGATTATAAAAATCTATACCTTGCAGGAAATGCAAGAGCGATAGGAGATTGGCTGCTGGGAATCAATGCAACCAGACTTTTTACTAAAAAATTTGGTGGAAATAAAGCAGTCCTTTCCATAGGAAGGGTGCAGACACCTACCTTAGCAATGCTGGTTCAGCGTCAGAAAGAAATCGACAGCTTTACCATTGAGGAATATTGGGAGCTTAAGACCAAATACCGTGATGTGATCTTCAATGCGGCTATTGATAGATTAAAAACATTAGACCGTGCAGAAAAAGGATTAGAATACCTTAAGCAGAATCCATTTGAAATTGTCTCCTTTGAAATTAAAGAAGGAAAAGAGAAGAACCCTCGGCTTTTCGATCTTACCGGACTTCAGGTGGAAGCCAACAGAAAATATGGATACTCGGCAGAGAGTACATTAAAATATGTGCAAAGTCTTTATGAGAAGAAGCATGTAACCTATCCCCGTGTAGATACTACCTATTTATCTGAAAGCCTTTATCCGAAAATTGAAGGTATTCTCAGGAAAATGACCTTCTATCACGAACTTGTTGCTCCGTTATTAGAACAGCCTATTCCAAAATCCAAAGCAGTTTTTGACGACGCTAAAGTAACAGATCACCATGCTATTATACCTACGGAAGTTCAGCCGTCACAAAATCTGAGCAGAGAAGAAAAACTGGTTTATGATCTTATTGCCAAACGTTTTATTTCAGTATTTTATCCTGAATGTAAAATATCCAATACTTTAGTAGAAGCTCAGGTAGGAACCATTCCGTTTAAAACAAGCGGAAAACAGATTCTTGAGCCTGGATGGAGAGCTGTTTATGCAAAAGATATCAAAGAGCCATCCGAAAAAGAAAAGGATAAAGAAGAAGAACAAACCATTCCTGAATTTACAGCAGGAGAAAGCGGGCCCCATGAACCCATGATTCATCAGGGAAAAACTTCACCCCCTAAACCCTATACGGAAGCAACGTTGCTTAGAGCCATGGAAACTGCCGGAAAACAGGTAGAAGATGAAGAGCTGCGGGAGCTGTTGAAAAATAATGGAATCGGCAGACCTTCCACCCGTGCCAATATCATAGAAACACTTTTCAAACGAAAGTATATTGAAAAGAAAAGAAAAAATCTCATTGCAACGCAAACGGGAATTCAGCTGATTGATACCATAGAAGACGAACTTCTTAAAAGTCCTGAACTAACGGGAGAATGGGAATTAAAGCTCCGTAAAATTGAAAGCGGGGAATACGAAGCCAATCAGTTTAAAGAAGAGCTCATACAGATGGTAACCGATCTTACCCGGAAAGTAGTGGACGGAAAAGGAAAAGTAATTGCTTTACAGGAAGAAGAGAAAGAAATTAAAGAAAAGAAAAAGAGAGAGCCTGCGCCTAAGAAAGAATTGCAATCCTGGGAAGAAATAAAATGTCCGAAATGTAAAGAATACCATCTTATCAAAGGTAAAACAGCGGTCGGCTGTTCAGATTATAAGAATTGTAATTTTAAAGTTCCGTTTGAAATTTTTGGAAAAAAACTTTCTGAAAAACAGCTTATGGACTTAGTTTTAAAAGGGAAAACTTCAAAGCTGAAAGGATTCACTTCTCACCCTGATGGAACAGCAGAAGGATCACTATCCTTATCCGATCACTTCGAAATTATATTGAAGTAAGAGGTTTTTATTTAAAATGAAGCGTAGCGTAATCTCCAATAAATCTGGACTTTCATAGGTTTATCTCGTAAATTTATTTGTTATTTTTGCAGATAACAATTTAATCCATATCCATGACACCGGAAAAAAAGCAGCTCATTGTTGACAGTTTCAACCGTTCTGAAACCTTAAAATTTTATAACGCAGAACTTCTTGATGTAGACACAGATTATGTTTCCATTAAAATTCCTAAAATGGAAATGATGACCCGGAAAGCAGGAATGTTCAATGGTGCTATGATTGCTTCTCTCGTAGATGTATCCGCAGGTTATGCTGCAGTAAGCCACTATGAAGAAGACTGCTATGTGGTTACTGTAGAATTAAAAGTTAATTATTTAAGACCCGCAATAGGAGATGCATTGGTTTCAAAAGCTTATGTCATTAAAGGAGGTAGTAAGATCAGTGTAATCCGTGTTGAAATTTATACCGTAAATGAACAGGGAACTTCTGAACATCATGCCGCTACGTCACTGGTGACTATGATGAAGATCAAATAGTTTTTATTGTAGATTCTTCATTTTCATTACTTTATTTTGAATACCCAAGGTTTTTATTTGTGTATAATAAAATTTATTGGAAATATATTTTCTGATTTAATATATAAAAACCTTTATTGATCGTTAAATTTCAAAGTTATGGAATGGGTTTTGATAATACTATTTAAACTATAAAAAAAATATACCTATGAATTTAATTATCAGATTACTGATCACAGCAGGTGTTGCATTCCTGCTGACAAAAGTATTACCCGGTGTTCATTTTGACGGATTCTCTTCAGCAATTATTTTTGCAATTGTATTAGGGCTTCTCAATACATTTGTAAGGCCTATTCTGGGATTTTTCGGATTACCGCTTACGATTCTTACCCTCGGACTCTTTTCGTTGGTTATTAATGCCTTAATCATTCTGTTGGCGGAATATTTTATCAGCGGAATGGTGGTAGATGGTTTCTGGTGGGCCTTTATATTCAGTATTTTATTGTCTTTATGTACTTCATTGGTAGGTTCTTTGCTTACAGATGGAGATTAATTACGCATAATAAATCAAGATTCATATAAAATTCGCCATGTTTTCATTGGCGAATTTTTATTTTAATATTAACTTTGACAATCTTTGATAGAGTAAAAATTTGTGAAGTCTTTGATTGATTTCATATTCATAGCAAAAAAAGATTATCAATATATGAAACTTAAGTACAGTCTGCTTGCTTTGGCAGCACCACTCTTAATGAATGCACAACAACGAATGACTCCTGAGATCCTTTGGACCCTTAAAAAAGTAGGAGTTCAGGCAGTATCACCGGATCAGTCCTCTCTTATTTATAAAGTAGGGCAGGTGGATTTAAAAACAGAAAAAACAAACACTGAAAACTATTTTCTGAATATTCTTAACAATCAGTTTTCTAAGATAGATTTTGGAAAAAAATCCCTTATTCAATGGGATAAAAATGGAATCTATGCGCAGGAAGGAGATAAAATTTATCTTTCAAAAGACAATGGTAAAACATGGGGTGAATTCTATACCATAGGAGAAGCTGATAATATTGTGATTTCACCGGACGGAAAGAAAATAGCTTTCAGCAAGCAGGTATTGGTGGAAAAACTAATGGGGAAAGATAAATATGCTGATACTCCTAATACTACAGCCCAGATTTATACTGATTTGAATCACAGACACTGGGATTATTTTAATGAAGGGAAATATAACCATGTTTTTGTAGTAAATACCTCTGAGCAGGTAGGCGCTGCAAAGGACTTACAGGAGGGAAAAGCCTGGGATTCTCCACAAAGACCTTTTGGAGGAAGTGAGGATTTCATCTGGAGTCCGGATTCTTCACAGCTTTTATATGTGATGAAGCCTAAAAGTGGAAAAGACTATGCTACAAGTACCAACACGGATATTTTTGCTTATGATCTAGTTTCAGGAAAAACTAAAAATCTGACAGAATCCAACAAAGGATATGATATAAATCCTAAATTCAGCCCGGATGGACAGTCTCTGTCCTGGCAGAGTATGGAGAGAGACGGATATGAAGCGGATAAAAATGACATCAAGGTAATGGACTGGAAATCCGGAAAAACATCTAATCTTACTAAAGGGTGGGATGAAAGTGTTTCCGGAGATGTATTCTGGAGCGGTGATTCAAAAACTATTTATTTTACTTCGGCGTTCAGAGGAACAAAACAGCTTTTCTCTTTAGATCCTAAAACTTCAAAAGTTCAGCAGCTTACAAAAGGTGATTTTGATGTGAATGAGATCTTTGCTGATAATAAAACTTCTCTTTTAGTAGGAAGAACAGATATTAATCATGCTACCGAATTATTTTCTGTAAGTATAAGGAACGGGGAAATGAAGCAGGTAACCCATGCTAATAAAGATACCTATGCCCAATTAGCCCAGGGAAAATCTGAGCTGAAAATGGTAAAAACTTCTGATGGAAAAGAAATGGGAGTATGGTTCCATTATCCGCCTAACTTTGACCCGAATAAAAAATATCCGACTTTATTGTATTGCCAGGGGGGACCACAATCTGCATTGACACAATTCTTCAGTACGAGATGGAATTTTGCATTGATGGCAGCTAACGATTATATTATTGTAGCACCTAACCGTAGAGGAATGCCGGGATGGGGAACAAAATGGAACGCAGATATTTCAAAAGACTGGGGTGGGCAGCCGATGAGAGATTATCTGGCAGCAGCTGATTATGCGAAAACCTTACCTTATGTAGACGGAGACAGAATGGGGGTAGTGGGAGCAAGCTATGGTGGGTACAGTGTATTCATGTTAGCGGGAATTCATGATAACAGATTTAAAACATTTATAGCTCATGATGGATTGTTCGATATGAAATCCTGGTATCTTACCACTGAAGAGCTTTGGTTTGCCAATTGGGATTTAGGAGGTTCACCTTATGATAATCCGGTTCCTAAATCATATACGGAATTTAATCCGAGTAATTTTGTAAATAAATGGAACAAACCTATTATGGTTATCCAGGGAGGAATAGATTTCCGTGTACCTTACGAACAAGGGCAGGAAGCGTTCCAGGCTGCAAAGCTAAAAGGTTTAAAAACCAAATTCCTTTACTTTCCTAATGAAAATCACTGGGTGCTTCATCCGCAAAATGCATTGGTGTGGCAAAGAGAATTCTTTGAATGGTTAAAAGAAACACTTTAAATATAAGGAAGCGGGCTTAAGCCCGCTTTTTTATTGTAAAAACTAAAGGCTTTAGCCAAAATTTATATATTTGACTCATGCAAGAACGAATCTCCTCATTTCCACCGTTGATAGACTCTGCTTCTGAAATATTGATTTTAGGCTCGATTCCAGGAGTAAAATCATTGGAAATGCAGCAATACTATGCCCATCCTCAAAATAAATTCTGGAGAATTATCTCTCAATTATTTAATGAAGAATTTACGGAAGTTTATTCGGAAAGAATTCAGCTTTTAAAAAAATATCATATTGCTCTTTGGGATGTTATAGATTCCTGTGAAAGAAAAGGAAGTCTGGATTCTGAGATCAGAAATGAAGAAGCTAACCAGATTGGAGAGCTGTTGGAAGAATATCCGAATATTAAAGCTATTTTTTGTAATGGTGGAAAATCCTATAAAAACTTACAGAAGATACTGGGAAAGGATTTTAAATTACCTGTAATTCTTTTACCTTCCACCAGCCCGCTTCATACTGTTTCATTAGAAAAAAAGCTTGAAGCCTGGATGCGGATTCTGGATTTTGTTAAGGTATAAAAAAAGCAAAGGCAGTAAATACCTTTGCTTCTATCTTATTTGTGTGTAAGATTATATCCTATTTTTGTAAAGTATAAACCTCTTCATAAGGCTGGATTAATACCCATCCGTTTCCTGAAAACTTCATTTGAAATTCCTCACCGCTGCCTCTTCCGATAAGACTCTTAAGGGAAACATTTGTTTTAAGCTCAGGCTTTAAATTCCCAGACCATGCTACTGTAGCATTCGGATCTGTAAATACCGGGCTGTCCGGTGTTACCATTAATGTCAATGGATCACCGTGAGTAGTGATGGCAATGTGTCCCGTTCCTGAAAGTTTTACCTGGAATAATCCTCCGGACATTACTCCTGCAATGCTTTTTAGCATAGTAATATCACTTTTTATAGTTTGGTCATGAGCAAGAATATCATTTCCGTTCACACATATTGACTCATTGCTTAAATGAAGAACGCGAACTTTTTTCCCGGAATCGGCAACATATAATTTTCCGGTTCCTTCCGCTTTCATCAATTTGGCGCCTTCACCGCTAATTGCTTTTTTCAGAAGATTTCCTATTCCTCCGGATAGCATTCCCTGTCTTTCAAACTTGATATTTCCTACATATCCAACCATACTTCCTGTTTTAGTCCATACAAACTGGTTGTTTAGGTTAATTTCAAGCATCTGAGGTTTCTCAAGTTCAAAATAATCTCTTTCATCCGGATTCTCTCTTGTCTCGGCTACAAAAGATTCTACTGAGTATTTATTCATAAGTGTAATTTTTTGGTTCGCAAAAGTAGATAAATTTTCGTTCATTAAATACAGTGATAATACGGTTTTTTAATATGCATTAAATTAAAACTTGACAAAGGGGTATTCAATATCGTATATTTGCAGTCCGAAAAATTACCTATTGTAATTTTAAATAATTTTTAAACCGTAATTTAAAAAATGAAAACATCAGATTTTAATTTTGATCTTCCTGCTGAACTATTGGCAGAACACCCTGCAGAACACAGAGACGAAGCCAGGTTAATGGTTCTCGACAGAAAAACAGAAACTATTGAACATAAACTGTTTAAAGATGTTGTGGATTATTTTGATGAGAAAGATCTATTTATATTCAATAATACTAAAGTTTTTCCTGCACGTCTTTATGGAAATAAAGAAAAAACAGGGGCTAAGATTGAAGTATTCCTTTTAAGAGAATTAGATAAAGAAACCAGAGTTTGGGATGTACTTGTTGATCCTGCAAGAAAAATCAGAATCGGTAACAAATTATTCTTCACTGAAGATGAATCTTTAGTAGCTGAAGTTATTGACAACACAACTTCAAGAGGAAGAACACTGAGATTTTTATTTGATGGTTCTTATGAAGAATTCAGAACCAAATTGAAAGAATTGGGAGAGACTCCGCTTCCAAAATACATCAAAAGAGATGTAGAGCCTTCTGATGCTGAAAGATACCAGACGATTTATGCAAAAATAGAAGGAGCTGTAGCAGCACCTACTGCCGGATTGCACTTCTCCAGACATTTGATGAAGAGATTGGAAATTAAAGGAATTGATTTCGCAGAAATTACTCTACACGTTGGATTAGGAACATTTAACCCGATTGAAGTAGAAGATCTTTCCAAACATAAGATGGAATCGGAAGAAATCATTATCGATGAGAAGAATGCTGAAATCATCAATAAAGCAGTAGAAGCCAACAGAAGAGTTTGTGCAGTAGGGACTACTACAATGAGAGCGTTGGAAACATCTGTTTCTTCCAATAAAAAAATCTCTGCGTTCAGTGGATGGACTAACAAGTTTATTTATCCGCCTCATGATTTTGGAGTAGCTAATTCCATGATTACGAATTTCCACACTCCTAAATCTACCTTAATTATGATGATCGCTGCGTTTGCAGGGAAAGATTTTATCATGCATGCCTATGAAGAAGCCGTAAAAGAGAAATATAAATTCTACTCTTATGGTGATGCTATGTTAATTCTATAAAACTATGTATCAATGTAGAATGTACAAAGCATAGTGTATTCCTGAGGGATGAGACCTTAAAAATACATTATAATTTCTTTGTACATTTTACATTATACTTTTTACAACAATGAAAGATATTCGGACATTATCATTAGACCAGCTTAAAGACTACTTTGTGTCTTTGGGAGAAAAACCTTTCCGTGCGAAGCAGGTCTATGATTGGCTGTGGAGTAAAAATCTTCATTCTATTGATGAGATGACCAATCTTTCAAAACCTCTTCGTGAAAAAATATCCGAAGAATATACCATTAATCCCGTTTCCGTAGACCTTCTGCAGAAAAGCTCGGACGGAACCATTAAAAATGGGGTAAAACTTCATGATGGTTTAATGGTGGAATCTGTGTTAATTCCTACGGAAACCCGTACAACAGCTTGTGTTTCTTCACAGGTAGGCTGCTCGTTAAATTGTGAGTTTTGTGCTACTGCCAGACTTAAAAGAATGAGAAATCTTGAAGTGGCAGAAATTGTAGATCAGGTGGCATTAATAGATAAGCAGAGTAAATTATATTTCGACCGTCCTCTTTCCAATATCGTATTTATGGGTATGGGAGAGCCGATGATGAATTATAAAAATGTGGTGGAAGCTATTAAAAAAATAACCCAGCCCGAAGGTTTGGGGATGTCTCCAAGAAGGATCACTGTTTCTACATCGGGAATTCCAAAGATGATAAAAATGCTTGCAGATGATGAGCTCAGAGTGAAATTAGCTTTATCTTTACATTCCGCGATAGAATCGAAACGTAACGAAATTATGCCTTTTTCTGATAAGTTTCCATTAACTGAAATTATGGAATCCCTTCAATACTGGTATGAAAAAACAGGATCGGTTATTACCTTTGAATATTGTGTATGGAAAGGAATCAATGATAAAGATGAAGATATTAAAGCTTTGATCAGATATTGTAAGCAGGTTCCTTCTAAAGTTAATTTAATTCAGTATAACCCGATCGGTGATGGAAAGTATGACCAATGCAATAAAGAAGCAGAGGAAAATTATGTTCGTCAGTTGGAAAAAGCTGGTGTTACCGTAATGATAAGAAGAAGCCGTGGAAGTGATATAGATGCGGCATGCGGACAGCTTGCCAACAAAACTACCGATTAAAATTTCATTAAAAAAAACTTAATTTTTTTTTATCCATTTTTTAAAGCGCTACTTTTGCACTAAACTTTAAGTGATGATGGATTTCCTTCTTGGTGAAGACGGATTAGAAAATGTTTATGCTTGGGCAATTCCCTTTCATGCCACGGTTATTCTGGCTGAAATGATTTATAGTCATGTCTCAGAAGCAAAACTCTATAATGGTAAAGATGTAGCGACCAGCGTATATCTTGCGCTTCTCAACTTTGGCCTTGATCTTTTGATGAAAGCCTTCGCTATGGGAGTGATGTTTTTCTTTTATAATTATCGACTGATTAGCTGGGATTTTACGATCTGGTATTGGATCATTTGTTTTGTAGTAACGGATTTTGCCTACTATGTCTTACACTATGTAGATCACCATTCCAGAGCATTCTGGGCTGTTCATATTACCCATCATAATTCTGAATATTTTAATCTGACTACAGGCTTCAGAAGTCCTGTTTTCCAGCCTTTATACAGATATCTGTATTTCTCTCCATTAGCCTTTTTAGGATTTAATCCCTGGCATATTATGGTGGTATACGCCATAGGGCAGGTATATGGAACTTGGGTACATACTCAGACAGTGAAGTCTATGGGTTTCCTTGAGCATATACTGGTAACACCTTCCCATCACCGTGTACATCATGCCTGCAATATTAAATATCTGGATAGAAATATGGGAATGTGCCTTATTATCTGGGATAAAATTTTTGGTACTTTTGAAAAAGAAGATCCTAAAATCCCTGTTAAATTTGGAATATATCCTAAGATGCCGGATAACCGGCCGGATACCGTATTATTATACGAGTGGAGGAAAATCTGGAAAGATATTAAGCAGCCCGGATTGAAAATTTCAGACAGATTTAATTATCTCTTTAATGCTCCTGGATGGAAACATGACGGTACCGGAAAAACAGTGAGGCAGTTCCAGAAAGAATACTTTGAAAAACAGAATAAGAAGAAACAGATGCCCGGTTAATCTAAAAGCTTATTTTTGTTGTATGAAAAAGTTTATCCTGATCATTACCTGTTTTATTTTTCAGGCAGCCTTCTCTCAACAGACTGAGATTTTCAAAATAAGAAAATACAGGGTAAATTATCTTAACGACCGTATAGAAGAGTCTTCCGGACTTAATTTTTTTGAAGGAAATTTATATACTTTTAACGATAGTGGAAATGCCCCTGAAATTTATAAAATAGATCCGTTATCCGGTGATATTCTGGAAACCCTCAAAGTGCCGGCTAAGAATATAGATTGGGAAGCATTAACCAATGATGGAGTTAATTTTTATATCGGGGATTTTGGAAATAACGCCGGAACGAGAAAAGATTTAAAGATTTACAAAGTTCCTTTTACAGCTTTTGATTCTATTAAAACTATTTCCTTTTTTTATCCTGAGCAGAAAGATTTTACGTCTAAAAATATCAATAATGATTTTGATGCCGAAGCGATGATCTATCTCAATGGAAAAATTCATGTATTTACTAAAGAATGGGCCTCCAGAGCTACAAGTCATTATATAATTGATCCAGAGATTTATTTGGAACAGCCTGCTGAAAAAACAGAATCCTATAAAACCAATTTTGTAGTAACAGATGCATCTTATTTTAATAAGAAACTCTATCTCATAGGATATACTAAAAAAACAGAAGTATTTTTGGATATTTTTTCAGAAACGGAACCCGGAGTCTTTTTTAAAGAGACTCCCAAACATTATTATTTGGGGAGCGCTTTAGGTATTGGACAAATAGAAGGTATTGCCGTAAATGATGATGGGATCTATATTTCCGGAGAGAAATTCCATTCGCCATTGGGGAATACCAGGCCAAGTTTATATTTTATTCCAAAAGAACAGTTCAATCCCTGAATTTTAGCTGTTAATTTGGATGAAAAAAATTATCTTTGTTTAAATTAATAATTATATCCCCTCAACTTTAGATTGTGGCTAATATTGTAGAAGAAATCAAGCAACCGATTAATGAAGAAATGAAACTTTTTGAACAAAAGTTTTATGAATCAATGCAAAGCAAAGTTCCCTTACTTGATAAAGTAACCCGCTTTATAGTTACTACAAAGGGAAAACAGATGCGTCCCATGTTTATTTTTCTTTGTGCAAAGCTCATAGGGGAAGTGAATGAAAAGACGTATCGCGGAGCGTCCATGATAGAGCTGATTCATACAGCAACATTAGTTCATGATGATGTGGTGGATGAAAGCTTCAAAAGAAGGAATTTTTTCTCTATTAATGCTTTATGGAAAAATAAAATTGCCGTATTGGTTGGCGATTACTTATTATCAAAATCCGTATTGCTTTCTACCGACCATAAAGATTATGATTTACTCTCTGTTATTTCCAGAACGATCCGGGAGATGGCAGAAGGGGAGCTTCTTCAGCTGGAAAAGGCAAGAAAACTGGATATTACAGAAGATGTATACTACGAGATTATCCGTCAGAAAACAGCTACATTAATCGCAGCATGCTGTGAAATTGGTATATTATCCAATAGCTCTGATGAGAAGCTGGCTAAAAAAATGCAGGATTTCGGAACCTACACCGGAATGGCATTCCAGATTAAAGACGATTTATTCGATTATCTGAGTTCTAATTTTATCGGAAAACCGGTTGGGATCGATATCAAAGAACAGAAAATGACACTCCCGTTAATTCACACTTTGAAAGTAGCGGGTGAATCAGACCGGAAATATTATTTTAATACAATAAAGCGTTATAATAATGATCAGAAGAGGGTAAAAGAATTAATCGCTTTTGTAAAGAGTTCGGGAGGCTTGGATTATGCCATTGGAGTTATGAAGGATTTCCAGCAGAAAGCCAAAAATATTCTTGATGAATTTCCCGATTCTGATGCTAAAAAGTCATTACATATTATGCTGGATTACGTAATTGAAAGAAAATTTTAACTAAATAATTTTTACAGTTACGATAATAACAGCCAGTACTATGCAAAATAATGCAATTAAAAATAAATAATCCGCAATACTCTCATACTGAGTTTCTCTGCTGTGTTTTTTAGATCGTATTGCCAGAAATGAAAAGAAACAGCTACACGCAAAAAGGAGACACGCTAACCCTGCAAATTCGTCTAAATAGGTGCTGTGGCTTATTTTTGTGATTTTCAGAGAAGTAATAATAATTAAAGAAAACCCTAAAAGA
>NZ_JALAHD010000263.1 GCF_022712095.1 Chryseobacterium sp.
ATACAAAAAAGCGGCAAAATTTTGCCGCTTTTTTGTATTTAGTCTTAATATATTTTTTACTGTTGCTGAGTTCCCAGTTTATTCCAGATTTCAATTCTGTAATCCTGAATATCAGAATTATCCTGTAAGCTCTTCAGCCAAGCCTGACCAAACATCCCGGCATTTCTCTGAGTAATAGACTCAGTAAGCTGCTTAATGTCTCCCGGCTGTTTATTTGTAGTTTCAGATTTTTTCACTAAAACATATACTCCTGTTCCTCCTTCAATAGGGTTGGAAAGTTTAGATGTTGCTACTCCAAATGCAGCTCCTGCTACCTTTGGCTCCATAGCTCCTCCTACAGAAGGATTTAATAGATTTACCTGCGCAGATTGCTTTGTAGTTGCAAATAATGTGGCTATCTGATCTAAACCTGTTGCTTTAGCGGCAGTAATTTTATCAGAAATTTGTTTTGCAGCCAATTTATTTTTAACGATGATCTCAATCTGGTCTCTTACAGATTCAGGATCAGCTAGTCCTTTTTCTTGTTTTCCATTCAGATAAACTACGATCTTATCTCCTGTGCCATCTACTGTAAAGAACTCTGTATCCCCTTTAGATCTTTTCTTATCAAAAGCCCATGCAAGGATCTCGGCGTCCTTGTCTGTTCCTAAACCTTGAATCTGACCATCAAATCTTCCGGCAGTTTTAGGATTAGAGAATTGATATTTATCTTTCTTAGCAATATTTACAAAATCATTGAATGACTTCCCTTGTACCTGTTGGATAAATCTTCTTGCTTTTTTATCTACTTCAGCTTCTGTCGCATCGGAAGGCTTGATAGCTTTTACGATATTAGCTACTTTATATCCCATAGCACCCGGTTTCTTATCTTCAATATTGATGATATGGTAGCCAAACTGAGTTTCTACCACTCCTGTCGCTCCTTTAGGATTATTAGCTAAATAATGTAAGAACTCAGGCACAAAAGGTGTTTCCGGTGTAGTCCATCCTAAGCTTCCACCCTGTGCTGCTGAACTTGGATCGTTTGAGAATTTTAAAAATTCTGTAAATTTAGCCGGATTCGCTTTTACAATAGCTCCAATGGAATCTGCCAATTTTTTAGCATCTTCTTTGGATCTTGTAACACCTTGCCCAGCAGGACTTCCTTTATATGCGATCAGAATATGTCTTGATAATGTAGAATCTGAAGTTTTCTTGCCTAAAAGCTTAGATATAACATAAAAGTTCTGCTCTTTGTAAGGACCGAAAATCTGCCCTATCGCAGCAGTAGATATTTGTCCCTGTATCGTTTGTGGCAATTGATTAGGTTTTAAATACTTATCCGTGAAAGGCATATCGGAATTAGCCATTACGAACATGGAATCGTTCGTAGTGTTCTGAAAGTTTTCCGTCCCCCCACTGGCATCTGTTCCCCCTGAAAAAATCTTAGTGATTTCTTTCTGAACCGCAGCTTCATCTGCTGCACTTGGCTGAGAAGGGAAATAAACCACACCCAGATTTCTGCTGGCTTCAGATTTAAACATTACCGGATGTTGCTTGATGTAATCTGCCAAATCCTGAGTGGAAACATTTATTTTAGTTTTCTGAAGATAAGCTGCATAGTCAATTTTAACATAATCAATGTCTGCAAGCTGATCCCTTTGTCTCATTAATTCTTCAGCTTCTTTTTTACCTGTAGTGATTCCTGTGGAAACATTGGCAAAAACCTGCCTAGCCATTAATCTATATTCAATAGATTTTCTTGTTTTCAACCACTGGTTATATCCTTCCGGGCTTGTATTTTTCATCTCATCAATCTGCTTTTTCAGTTCCTGAGTCTTGAAGTTTCCTTTTTCATCAAAAAACTGCTGGTTTTGAGCAAACATCTGATCATACTGAATCTGATTCCAGAAATAATCATCTGTCATTTCAAAGCCCATTTTTTCAAATTGCTGCTTGATGAGTTTAGATTGTACAAGTAATTGCCAAGCCTGTTCTTCAAGACCATTCTTTGGCTGCCCTTGCTGATCTGCTTGTTGTTGTAATATGAAAAGCTGGTCGTTATACTCCTCACGGGTAATTTTTTCACCATTTACTTTTCCTAAAACATCAGGATTTTTACCAAAAACCTTATCAATACTATCCGGGTTTACCAAAAACGCTAATAACGCTATTGCTATAACTCCCATCAAAAGCCAAGGTTTGCTCCTAATCTGTCCTAAAATTGCCATTTTATAAATTATAGTTTTTTATCAGTCTGCGAAAATACACATTTTTAAGAAATTACAGAAATCTAATTCTCTTTTTTAATTTTAAATATTAAATTTCAAGAAAAAGGCAATTTTGGCCGTATTTTTTACAGAAAAACAAATGGCACAGGTATTGTGATGTTTACAACAAAGATAAATATGGAATGTATTTTTCCAGTATATCATTAAATATCACTTTAACGATTTAAATGTAAATGACAAATTGTCATTTAACGGACTATGACAAAATTTGAAGATATCAGTTTAGAAGAAATCATCTCCGACGGATTTGATATTGTAGCGGAAGAAATTACCCTTTCGGAAACTGAAAATAATACCGATCAGAAAATATTCCCTATCCTTCCGGTAAGAAATATGGTCATGTTTCCCAATGTGGTAATGCCTATTACCGCAGGAAGAAAAAATTCGATACAGTTATTGGAAGAGGCTCAAAAAAACGGAGATTTTATTGGTGTACTAAGTCAGAAAAATTCTGACATAGAGCAGCCTGTAGAAAAGGATCTATACCATACGGGGACTCTGGCAAAAATTATCAAAATAATAAAATTGCCCGAAGGTAATATCACTGCTATCACTAAAGGATTTCACAGGTTTAAGGTCAAAAAATTTATGGAAACCTCTCCTTATTTCAAAGCTGAAATTACAAAGCTGAAGGATGTAAAACCCAAGAATCAAGAAGAATACGAAGCATTATTAGAGAATATTAAAGATTTGGCTCTAAAAATCATTGAGCTGGACCCTAACATCCCTAATGCTGCTAACTTTGCGATAAAAAACATTAATAATAACGATGAACTGCTTAATTTCATCTGTACTAACGGTAATTTTCTTTCCTCAGATAAACAAAAGCTTCTGGAGGAAAAAAATTTAATGGAAAGAGCCAATAAGTGCTATGAACTGATGCATGAAAACTTCAGAAAGCTGGAGCTCAGAAATCAGATCCATCAGAAAACGTCAAAAGATCTTGATAAGCAGCAAAAAGAATATTTTTTAAATCAGCAGATAAGAACTATTCAGGAAGAGTTGGGAGGCGGACCAGAAAGCGATGTGGAAGAGTTACTTCAAAAGGCGAGAACAAAAAAATGGGCAATAGAAGTTGAGGAACAATTTCAAAAAGAAATCAACAGACTACAAAGACAAAACCCTAATTCTCCGGATTACAATGTTCAGAGAAATTATTTGGATTTTTTCACCGACTTGCCTTGGGAAAATTACAGCAAAGATATTTTTGATATTGAAAAAGCTCAAAAGGTATTAGACAAAGCACATTTCGGATTAGAGGACATTAAAAAGAGAATACTGGAACACATGGCTGTTTTAAAATTAAAAAACAACATGAAATCCCCAATATTATTATTAGTAGGCCCTCCTGGAGTAGGAAAAACTTCTTTAGGAAAATCTGTAGCTGATGCTTTGGGAAGAAAATATGTAAGATTGTCTTTAGGTGGTCTTCATGATGAGAGTGAAATCAGAGGGCACAGAAAAACCTATATAGGAGCTATGGCGGGAAGAATTCTTCAGTCCATCAAAAAGGCTGGAACTTCAAATCCTGTGATTGTTTTGGATGAAATTGATAAAGTGGCACAAGGAATTCATGGTGATCCAAGCTCAGCATTATTAGAAGTACTTGACCCTGAACAAAATAAATCATTTTATGACAATTTCCTTGAAATGGGATATGATCTGTCCAAAGTGATGTTCATTGCCACTGCCAATTCTCTTTCCACTATTCAGACACCCCTTCTGGACAGAATGGAAATCATACAGATCGCCGGATATACACTGGAAGAAAAAATTGAAATTGCAAAACGACACCTCATCAAAAAACAACAGGAAGAGAACGGTCTAAATACAAAATCATTCAAACTTGGAAATGCAGAACTTAAACATATCATTGAGGCCCACACTTCAGAAAGTGGGGTAAGATCCCTGGAAAAAAGAATTGCAGCCATTGCACGTTGGACAGCTTTGCAGACTGCTTTAGAAAAAGATTATGATCCTAAGATCTCTTTAGACAAAGTGGATGAAATATTGGGAGTTCCACGTCCTAAAAGCTTATCCGAAGTTTCGGATGTCCCGGGAGTAGTAACAGGTCTGGCCTGGACAAGTGTCGGAGGAGATATCTTATTTATAGAAAGCATCTTAAGCAACGGAAAAGGAGCGCTCACCATGACCGGTAATTTAGGCAATGTAATGAAAGAATCCGCTACCATTGCTTTAGAATATATTAAAGCCAAACATGAGGAACTGGGCATTGATCAGGAGGATCTGGAGAAAAAAAACATTCACGTACACGTTCCCGAAGGAGCGACTCCTAAAGATGGACCTTCTGCCGGAATCGCAATGCTTACTTCTATGGTATCATCTTTCAAAAATAAAAAAGTACGGCCTCATCTGGCAATGACAGGGGAAATTACTTTAAGAGGAAAGGTACTTCCTGTAGGCGGTATTAAAGAAAAACTTCTTGCAGCAACTAGGGCAGGAATCAAAGAGGTAATCCTTTGTGAAGCCAACAGAAAGGATGTGGAAGAAATTAAAAAAGATTATCTGAAAAATCTAAAAGTAAATTATGTCAACAAAATGGAAGATGTAATTGATATTGCAATAGAGAAATAATTATAGAACTTCTCAATAAGGAAAAACATGTCAGCTCTCTGGTATGTTTTTTTTTTAGTGTTGCTATATATAAAATATAAACAATTAGATTTTTTAATATTTATTTTGGTAAAAACAAAAGATAACCAGTAATTTTATGCAATAGATTTTACATTATGAACTTTCTTAAACTTCCTTTTCTGCTAAAGCTGGCTCTCGCTATTATTTCTATTCTCGGAATCGGATATATTCTGATATGGGGACAAAGCATTTTAGCACCATTCTTTTTGGCTTTTTTAATAGCAATGCTGTTTTTACCTGTAGCTACTTTTTTAGAAAAAAAACTGAAATTCCCAAGATCTTTGTCCACAATAACCTCATTAATGATTATGCTCATTATACTTACCGGTTTAATCTATTTCTTTGGGACTCAGCTTTCAAATTTCAGTAAAGACATTCCCCATCTTACCCAACAATTTAATACGGTTTTTCATAATCTTCAGAAATGGGTTTCAGATACTTTTAATGTAAGAATAAATGAGCAGCTGGATTATCTCGACCAGGGACTGAATAAACTTCTTTCCTCTTCGGGCGTCATCCTTGGATTTACATTTGGGGTGTTTACATCTGGATTGGGTTTTTTATTCTTTTTCATCTTGTTTTTTATTTTCATTTTGAATTACCGAAGAATATTAAACAATTTCATTATTAATGTTTTCAATGAAAAACACAAAGAAAGTGTAAGAGAGGTTGTAACGGAAGTGCGGATTATGACCAAAAGATATATTATCGGACTATGTCTTCAGGTAATTATCGTTTCCACTTTAACAACAATTGTTTTATCTGTTTTGGGCGTTAAATATGCAATTCTACTCGGAGTTCTTACAGGTCTGTTAAATGTTATCCCTTACATTGGTATTTGTATTTCACTAGTTATTTCCTGTTTCATTGCCTTCGCTACCGGAACTCTTTCCACCTGTGTATATGTGGCTATAGGCTATATCGGAGTGCATGTCATTGACGGAAATATTGTGCTGCCATTCGTAGTAGGTTCTAAAGTAAAGATCAATGCCCTGTTTTCATTTATCGGGATTCTTATTGGAGAACAACTTTGGGGTATTTCGGGAATGTTCCTTTGTATTCCGGCCATTGCCATTATCAAGATTATTTTTGAAAGAGTAGATGGACTTAAACCTTGGGGAAAGTTACTGGGAGAAGACGAGAAACCTCACCGGAAAAAGAAAAGTTATAAGATTTCAAAAAATATCACTTTAAAAGAAATGGATTAACCCATTAGATAAAATTCAAAACAATCTAAATTTAAAAGAATAAAAGGCAACAAAATATAATTTTGCATAAATATTGATATGTTTATTTTAGATTTAACTTAAAAAAACTTCAATCATGAAAATTGTAAAATTTATTCTCTGTTTTCTTTTTGCTCTCACCTTCATTAATGCAGGTTTAAACAAATTTGTCCATTATGCGCCATCCCCCAAATTAACCGAAGAGCAGACAAAAATATTTGCCGCGTTTGGAGAAATCGGGTGGCTATTGCCTTTAGTAGGAGTTGTAGAAATTATTGGAGGAGTATTATTTATTTTTCCAAAGACCAGAGCCTTGGGGGCTATTATTATCCTGCCTGTTATGACAGGAATATTATTACATAATACCTATAGGGATCCTTCAACATCCGGAATCATTATGTCAATCATTCTATTTTTGATTAACATTTTCGCACTCTGGGACAACCGTGAAAAATACAAAGCATTAATAGAATAAAATAACCCAGTCTTGAAACTGGGTTATTTTATTCTATTAAGCTACTAAGCTCTGAGGTTTCTCAATTCTTCGGAATTACATGCTCATTCTCTTTGATGTAGTCTTATCATTTCCTGTTCGGACTCTTTTATCTTTTATATTCAGCACAAAAAGGAAGAAACCATTTTTAATTGATTCTATGGAAGTAGCTTAAAAAAGTATTCAGCATTATATAAAAGCACTGAATCCTGTAATCGACCTTCCCACAATCAAAGAATTAATCTCTTTCGTTCCTTCATATGAATAAATAGCTTCAGCATCTGCTACAAACCTTGCCACATCATATTCCAATAAAATACCATTTCCTCCCATCACTTCCCTTGCTCTGGAAACAATATCCCTTGTCCTCAACGTACAGAAAACTTTTGCTAAAGAAGCATGTTCATCTTTAAGAATACCTTCATCCTGCATTTCTGATAATCTGAATACCATGGTCTGCATCGCCGTAAGATTAGAAAGCATTTCTACCAAATGTCCCTGAATCATCTGAAAAGAAGCAATTGGTTTTCCGAACTGCTCTCTTTTTCTCGTATAATCAAGTGCGCTCTCATAGGCACCTCTTGCACAGCCTGTTGCCATCCAGGCCACACCCGCTCTTGTCATTCTCAATACTTTACCTGTATCTTTAAATGAATTGGCATTCTGTAACCGGTTTTCTTCAGTAACTATACAGTCTTTCAGTGTAATTAAACCATTCTGTACAATCCTCAAGGCCATCTTTCCTTTAATCTTTTCCACTGAAAAGCCGGGATTATCTTTTTCTACAATAAAACCTTTAACCTCTCCGCTGTCAAGGTCTTTCGCCCAGATAATAATTATATCCGCAAAGGTTGCATTACCTATCCACTTTTTCTGACCGTTAAGCACCCAGCCTTCTTCCGTTTTTTTACAGGTTACGGTCAATCCACCAGCAGCACCAGACCCTACCTCAGGTTCCGTTAGCCCGAAAGCTCCTATTTTTTCAAACTTCTGCATCTGCGGAAGCCACTTTTGTTTTTGTTCTTCTGAACCACAAATATAAATAGATCCCATTGCCAGCCCGGACTGGACTCCAAAGAAAGTAGCGATGGAGGCATCAATACGGGCCATTTCCATTGCAATAACACCCTCCATTAAAAAGGGCATTCCAGGACAACCGTACCCTTCATAAGTTACTCCACAAATATTAAGTTTCTGAAACTTGGGAATCAGTTCAAATGGAAACTCATCCCTCAACCAATAGTGGTTCACTAATGGCTTCACTTCTTTTTCCATAAATGCTCTTACTTCAAGCTGAATTTTTCTTTGCTCAGGCGTCAGCGTATGATAAATATCGTAGAAATCTCCATCAACAGGAGGAAGCTCTTTTTTCTTTTTATTCGGATCAAGCATTTTCATCAGTCCTCCCAGCTGTTTATCATCAAGAGCTGAAAAATTTTGCATGAGCTTAGGTAAATCTACTTTTTGAGAGATGGTACTTAACTGATCAAAATCTATTGATCTGAATAATTCTATCGCATTTCTGATTTTGGAAAAAGTATTTGACATAAAATTGTGATTTTGATTTGTAAAACAAGTACAAAAATCACTCCGAAAATAATCTCACAACTACAATTATATTTTACAAAAAACTATATATCAACTACTTAACGAACACTTTCTCTTTACAAAATTTTTACCTGAGATTTTCAATCATTACAAAAGATTCAGCCTGAACTTTGGAGTAAACAAAACATTAAAATCAACAATATGAAAGCTATTTATATCAGAATGTCATTAGGAACACTCATTGTATTGGGAATATATTCATGTAAAAAACAGGAATCTGCTGATTTTACCGTTTATGATGGAACCACAGATTCTTCTTATGTTATTTCAGACAGTATCTCATCGGCTGCAAGTTTACAAGTTAAGGATAAGCAGTTTATAAAAACGGCAGATGTAAATATGGAAGTAAAAGATGTATATGAAGCAACAATTTCCATAGAAAAATCGGTTCATAACCTTGGAGGGTTTGTTACCCACAGTAACCTGAAAAGTGATGTAGTTTCCCAAAACACATATAATACTTCAGGCGAAAATGCCATGTTAATCAAAAAATATCAGACAGAAAACTCAATGCAGGTAAGAATTCCCACAGAAAGACTGGGAGAACTCCTAACTTTAATTAATAATCACAAACTTTTCCTCAATTCAAGAATTATCAATGCAGAAGATATAACAGCCAATATCAAATATGCAGAACTTGAAACGCAAAGAAATAAAAAGACCGATGAAAACATTTCCCAGATGAAGACAAGCAAGGAAAAAGTGAGTATGGATGACACTAATATGAAAGAGGGAAATCAGCAACAATTGAATAAAATGAATATTTCTGACCAGATCAAATACAGTACAGTGGATATTTATATCAGAGAACCTAAGCTTCGCATTGCCGAAATTGCTGTTACCAATACAAAAAATATCGACAATAAATATAAATTCAACTTTCTGTATGATGCTAAAAATGCTTTTATAGAAGGATTTTATCTCATTCAGAAAATTGCAATAGGATTAATTAACATCTGGCCTATATTATTAATAGCAGGAGCAGCCCTCTATTTCTGGAAAAAAAGAAAAATCAGTAAACCGGCAAAACAAAGCATTCCAGAACAATAACCAAGCTATCCTAATCCAATACGGATTATCAATCATAATTTTAGATTTTACTTATCTCCA
>NZ_JALAHD010000264.1 GCF_022712095.1 Chryseobacterium sp.
ATTTAAACAAAGTGAACAATACCATGAAGGATGTAAAAATAGCATTTAGAAAACCCATATTTCCAGTTTCAGAAGCATTACAACAATATTTGGAAAAATATAACAGAACTACCAAGATTAAGTTTCTGTATGAAGACCTCTTAAGGTTTAGTGACAGTGTAAGTATTCTGGATAAAGACGGAAAAGATACTTTATGGCTTGGGGTGCTGTATTCTGAATATGAGTTTAAAGAAATAGAGGCTAACTTAAATAAGATTTATACCCTCCTTCATTCTGATGGAGATATTGCTACTTTACCTTATCTGAAAGTAGATACCATTGACTTTTGTACTTTCGGCAATTCTAAACCTTTTCGAATTCGGGTGAGAAATATCCTTAATGATAATTATACGTATTTTTATATTAAACAGGCGGATGCTTCCCGAATATTCGGGCTTGAACTTGAAGACTTGCTTTCTCCCAACCGAATAAACTTTCTGGTCTACAAAAACACTTTGATTGAAGAGCACATTCTGGGAATTCCCGGAGATGTTTTTATTCAGAAGTATTTATTCAACTGTACGGAATTGGAAAAGGCACAAATTTCAAAGGAGTTTGTAAAATTCAATGAGCGTTGTCTTATTGGACTCCTTGGTGACATGCGCTCTTATAATTATGTTGTGATTCCCATACACGATTTCGACCAGATTATTTACAGAATCCGACCCATTGATTTTGATCAACAAACATATGAGGGGAATTTGAAAGTTTATCTTCCTCAGTATTTCAAAGAAAACAACCAAATGGTAAATATGGTATTGGAGAAGCTGAAACCCAGCTCTATAGAACAATACCGTAAGGAAGTACGTTCTCAAATTGTAAAAAGAGTCACCAGCAGCCAAACCAAATTCGATGAACTTATTTCTATTATGAAGCAAGATAATACTGCACCGGAAGCCAATGTCATAGAACTAAGGACATCTCTACAAAAACTTACCTATGATGTTAATTTCAAGTATTGCAAAACCATGGGAGATATCATAGAAACCGGAATAAAATTTATTCTCCGTAATTATAAGAAAGAATATTAAAAAAAAGAATCTGCCTCGATACGAAGCGGATTCTTTTTTTTCTAACAATTCTCGGGTAAAATTACCAAATTTTTATTCTATTCTCAGGAGCCTTATACATTTTATCTCCAGGTTTGATATCAAATGCTTTAATAAAAGCATCCTGATTTACCAATGGTCCAAATGCTCGGAAATATCCGGGAGAGTGCGGATCAGTTTTTACCTGATTGATCATGTACTGATCGGTAGATTTGGTTCTCCAAACCGTTGCCCAGCTCATAAAGAATCTCTGATCCTGAGTAAATCCGCTTATCAATCCCGGATCTCCATGATCTTTAAGATACATTTGCAATGCATCATAAGCTACTGCTACTCCACCTAGATCTCCGATATTTTCACCACTGGTAAATTTACCGTTTACAAAACTTCCTTTTACGGGTTCATATGCATTATATTGTGCTGCCAACTGAGCTACTTTTGCATCAAAGTTCTTACGGTCTTCATCTGTCCACCAGTTATTAAGATTTCCGTCTCCGTCAAATCTTGATCCGCTGTCGTCAAATCCGTGAGAAATTTCATGACCGATTACGGCTCCAATTCCTCCGAAGTTTACAGCAGCATCTGCTTTAGGGTTATAGAAAGGGGGCTGTAAAATAGCTGCCGGGAAAACAATCTCATTATTGGATCCGCTGTAATAAGCATTTACTGTTTGCGGAGTCATTCCCCATTCTGTTTTATCAACCGGTTTTCCTACTTTGTCTAAACTTTTCTGGTATTGCCATGCAGATACATTCTGCAGGTTTGAATATAGGGTTGCTCCCTGAGATGGGGACTCCACTTTTAGTTTAGAATAATCCTTCCATTTATCCGGATAGGCAATTTTCACTGTGAATTTGGATAATTTTTCCTGAGCTTTCACTTTAGTGGCCGGAGACATCCAATCCATATCATTGATATGTGTTTTGAAAGACTTCAACAGATAGTCGATATAAGTCTCCATCTGATTTTTAGATTCCGGTGTGAAATATTTTTCAACATATAATTTTCCGAATGCTTCTCCAAGAACACCATTAACAAGGGATAATCCTCTTTTATCCATGCTTCGTTGTTCTTTTTGGCCCTGCAGATATTTGGAATAGAAATCAAAACGAATCTGATCCAATCTTTCATCAAGGTTACTGGCATTTCCGTTAATCAAATGATATTTTAAATAATCTTTTAATAAGGGAAGATTGTTTTGAGTTAAGAACTTATCCATATTCTGGTAATATTTCAGTTCCCCAACAATCACTTTATCAGTGTTAACTCCTGCTTCTTTAAGATATTTAGCTAAATCTATATTTTTTACCAATCCTGATAATTCGGATACATTTTTAGGATTGTATCTAAGGTTAGCATCACGGTTTTGCTCCAGAGTTAATAAGTAATTTGCCAACTGTTTTTCAAATGCTACAACATTTTTAGACGCCTGAGCTGAATTTTTATATCCTAAAACGTTAAAAAGTTTACCCACATATACTGTATATTCTTCCAAAGTTTTAGTATTAGCGTCATTTACTTTCTGGTAATAGTCTCTTCCTAATCCCAAATCAGGACCGCCAAGATACACGGCATTCATTTTGGAGTTTTTCATATCTGCTCCTACTCTCCATCCATAAAAGGAGTTATCTCCTAATCTGGTCGCTTCCAAAAGGTATTTCTGTAAGTCGTTAAGATTTTTGATCGCATCAATTTTAGCTAAGTCAGCTTTAATGGGAGTAATTCCATCAGCATTTCTTTTGCTAACATCCATAAAAGATGCATACAGATTCTGAATCTTCTGTCCTTCGGAACCTTCTGTATATTTTTCAGATAAAATTTTATTCAGGATATCCAGAGAAGCATCATCCACATTTTCTCTCAATGCATTGAAAGATCCCCAGCTAGCTTTATCAGATGGAATCTGAGTTGTTTTCACCCAATTTCCGTTTACATAGCTAAAAAAATCATCCTGTGGACGAACACTTTTATCCATATAGGATAAATTGATTCCCTCTTCTTTAACTTCTTCTTTAGACTGTGCAGTTGTTGTAACAGTTGTTTCATTTTTAGTAGTTGCTTCTGCTGTTTTTTTTGTAATACCACACGAATTCAAAAATACAATACCTGAAAGGGCAAGTATTCCAATGTTTAGCTTTTTCATTAAGAGATAATTTTGATTTTACACAAACTTATCAAATATACAAATTTATGCCTAACACTTGTTCAATTTTATTAAAGTATCATTTACAAATAAAAAATCACCCGATTGTGGGTGATTTTTTTTTATTATTCTTACCAGATTTTAATTCTTTCTTCCGGTTTCTTATATAATTTATCTCCTGATTTCACATCAAATGCTTTGTAAAATGCATCAACGTTGATCAAAGGGGCAAAACTTCTGAAATATCCCGGAGAGTGCGGGTCTGTTTTCACCTGGTTTACCATATATTTTTCACTGGATAATGTTCTCCAGACAGTTGCCCAGCTTAGGAAAAATCTCTGATCCTGTGTAAAGCCACTGATCAGTCCAGGGTTTCCTTTATCTTTTAAATACATTTGTAAAGCATCGTAAGCTATATTTACACCTCCAAGGTCAGCAATATTCTCCCCGTTAGTAAAGGTTCCGTTTACAAATACTCCTTTTACAGGCTCGTATTTATCATATTGAGCAGCAAGTGCTTTAGTTGCTTTTTCAAAATTGGCTTTATCTTCAGGCGTCCACCAGTCGACCAGGTTACCGTCAGCATCAAACTGTGCTCCGGAATCATCAAATCCATGGCTCATTTCGTGTCCGATTACGGCTCCTATTCCTCCGAAGTTTACCGCAGCATCCGCCTTTGGATTAAAGAAAGGAGGCTGAAGGATAGCTGCTGGGAATACAATCTCATTGTTTACAGGATTGTAGTAAGCATTTACCGTTTGCGGTGTCATTCCCCATTCTGATTTGTCTACCGGTTTACCAATTTTGTCCAGATCTTTCTGATACTGCCATTCCGTAATATTCTGTAGGTTTTTATACAATGTTCCTCCTTTGGACTCAGGAATGATTGTCAATTTAGAATAATCTTTCCATTTATCCGGATAAGCTACTTTTACTGTAAACTTATTAAGCTTATTTAATGCTTTATCTTTGGTTACAGAAGACATCCACGTTAAACCGTTAATATGCTGTGCAAAGCTTTTCTTTAAGTAATCGATTAACTCTACCATCTGAGCTTTAGCTTCAGCAGGGAAATATTTTTCAACATATAATTTTCCGAAAGCTTCTCCCAAAGATCCGTTGATCAGCTCATATCCTCTTTTATTAAGAGCTCTCTGTTCCTGCTGACCTCTCAGGTATTTACCATAGAAAGCAAATCTCATATCTCCTAATTTTTCACTTAGGTAAGAAGCACTTCCGTTGATCATATGAAATTTCAGATAATCTTTGATAACAGGCAGGTTCTGAGCACTCACCAATTTATCAAAATTTTTATAATAGTTGATTTCTCCTACAATTACCTTATCTGTATTTACTCCTACTTTTTTAAGATAAGCAGGAAGGTCCACATTCTTTACCAAAGCAGAAAGCTGAGACATTGTCTGCGGATTATACTGAAGGGTAGCATCACGGATCTGCTCGTTAGTCAGATATGTATTAGCAATGCTTTTTTCATAATTAACGATATTTTTAGCTGCATCATCCGCATTTTTATATCCTAATTCTTTTAGCATGGAAGCTACATACTTCTGGTATTCAGCCAGAGTTTCGGTATTTTTATCATTTACTTTCTGATAATAATCCCTTCCAAGTCCTAAAGAAGCATCTCCCAGATAAACCGCATTCATTTTGGAATCTTTAAGATCCGCATCTATTCCCCAACCATAGAAGGTATTTTCTCCGTCCTTCGTTACTGAAACAAGGTAAGCCTGCAAATCATTAAGGTTTTTGATCGCATCAATTTTACTGATGTTTTCCTGAATAGGTTTGATACCGTCTGCATTTCTTTTCTGCATGTTCATATAAGTAGCATACAGATCCTGAATTTTTTTACCTTCACTTCCATCAGCAAATTTGTCTTTAAGAAGAGAGTTCAATATCGTCATGGAATTATTATCAGTGTCTTCGGCAAGTTTGTTAAAACTTCCCCATGTAGGTTTATCAGATGGAATTTTAGCGGTTTTCATCCAGGTTCCATTCACAAAATTATAAAAATCATCCTGTGGACGAACTGATTTATCCATCAAGCTGATGTCTAAGCCTTTATCTGTTGTATTCACGACTGTTTTAGTTGAAGTTGCCTGAGCATTCACAATATTTTGTGAACAAACTCCTGCTAATAAAAATAAAGAAAATGTCAATTTTTTCATTGTAATAACAATTTATACAATATGTATATTTTTTTTCCGATTCGTTACTTTCCAATATAAATTTTATTACCCTTTATGTAGTCGCCACTTCTTTTACATTTCCTGTTCTTTTCAAAAACCCCCAAGACTGCATTTCACCTTTCAAAGCTTTTCTGAGGCTTCTAAAAAGGACAATATACATCAGCCACCTGTATCCGAATCTCTGTGGAATTATATACAGCAAATCTGTAAGCTTTTCTCTTTGCATAATAAAAGCGACCAATGCCAGGGAAGCATCTACCAGTAAAAAAATCAGATAATAACTAAGTATCTTTTCCCCGTTCCCGGACAATATTCCAAAGAACATAATGATATCTGCAAAAGGAGAAAAAAATGGAATAATATATTGGAACAATAAAATATTTGGCATTGCCCAAAGTCCTAATCCTTTATATTCAGGATTGAGAAATGTCTGCTTTTGTTTCCAGAACATCTGCATAATTCCATAAGTCCAACGAAAACGTTGTTTTAAAAACTGATTAACCGTTTCCGGAACTTCTGTTATAGCTACGGCTCTGTTTTCATTAGCTACCGTGTAACCTTCTTTTAAAATCTTAACGGTAAGATCACAATCTTCTGCCAGAGTATCTGATGAATACCCTCCCACTTTATCAATTACAGATCGCTTAAATGCTCCTATAGCTCCTGGAATCACTGTGATCGCATTGATATGGGCATAGGCCAGACGATCAAAATTCTGACTGGTTGTATATTCAATGGACTGCCATCTTGTAAGCCAGTTCACTTTATTTCCTACTTTCACATTTCCGGCTACTGCCGCGACCTTCTCTTCAGGATCTGCATTCAGAAATCTTGCGATAAGGTATTCTACAGCATTATGTTGCAGTTTAGTATCTGCATCAATACAAACCACATATTCGGCATCAGTATTGGCAATTCCAAAATTCAAAGCAGAAGCCTTACCTCCATTGGATTTGGTAAATATTTTCAGTTCGGGATGATGAGAAAACTCTGCCTGAACTTTTTCATAAGTGGAATCTTTACTTCCATCATCCACCATAATGATATTATAGTTTGGATAAGATTGTTTTAACAGGTTATGCAGAGAAGAAACTATATTGACTTCTTCATTATAGGCAGGAACAATAATTGAAACTTTTGGATAAGACTCCAATTCAGGGAGCCTGTCTAGTTTTTTTTCTTTTTTTCGTTCTTTTACAGCCCAATATGCCATTAAGATCAATCTTATGATACCTAATACGATAAATAATGCAAAAAGCGCCACCATAAAATGGCTTATGGCATAGATTACTGTAGCCAAAACCAAATTGAGCTGCATTACATAATAAGCTTTTGTTTTAGGTACTCCCGGCATAAGCTCACTTTTGTTCTTGTGTAAAATAGTGGCAAGATTGGTAAAATGATAGCCTTGCTTTTGTAATGCAGGAATGAGTACCTTAAGTGCTTTTATCGTCTCTGCTCTGGTTTCTCCACCCGCATCATGCAGAAGGATAATATTTCCACGTTCCTGTTTTATTCCCGCCATTACTCTTTTTACAATTTCATCAGCTTTAATCCCAGGCTGCCAGTCTTCAGGATCTATATTTTCTCCTATATCCAGATAGTTTTGTTTTCTTGCCAAAGCCACAGGAATAATCTCTTCGGGAGTTGTCGGTTCTGAATCCGCATTATAAGGTGCCCTGAATAAAATAGTACTATGGCCTGTGATACATTCTATCAGAAGACGGGTAAGTTTAAGCTCCAGCAATGCTCTTTGAGGACTTACTTTTGCTACATTTTCATGAGTAAAAGTATGGTTTCCGATTTCATGACCTTCTCTATAAATTCTTTTTACCAGAGGAAGATTCTTTTCTGCATTTAATCCTACTAAAAAGAAAGCAGCCGGAACATGATATTTTGACAGTATATCTAAAACCTGTGGAGTATATGTTTCATCCGGGCCATCATCAAAAGTTAGTACCAATTCTTTTTGAGGAGCCCTTCCATATTTTTTAACTTCATATGAACTGGGATAAGCTATATAATTCTCGTTGGTAATAATTTTCTCTTTAGGATCAATTTCGAGAGCAATTTTACCATCATGTGGTGTATTCAATACATCTAAGACTTCACCATCTCCAATATAATCCACCATCGTTTGACCTTTCACATTTTCCAAACTTTTTAGGTTAAGTTTTGAAAGGCCATTAAAAGTGAGATCTCTATCATAAAAATTCCAGATTCTGCTATCCTCACTTCCTAATCTCCAAATAGCTGTTCCCGCCAACGGATATTCCGAAGAAAAACGCATTGTATTAAAAATAGAAGCTGCATCATTGAAAAATACGGTATGTACATTCCTATTAGAATCTGTGTAAGAATAATTCAGATTAAAAGTATTATCATCAAAATTAATATGGGCTTGACTTGCATTAGCCTTTGTAATAGCCTCCATATAGGTAACGGAAGTATTATCGTCTGTATTCGTACTCCAGTCATATCCGTAAGCTCCCAACCCTAAGATCACTTTATTGGGTGTTGTTTTCTTAAGAAGATTATCTGTCTGCGCTTCTATCCACTTCTGAGAAGACAAAGGACCTGCATCACTGCCAGCAGAATATTCATCATACGCCATAAGCACAAAATAATCTACATAAGGATTAAGCTTCTGGATATTATAATCCTCATTATCTGCCATAATATCCATAGTGACCAATAAATTATTCTCTTTAAAATTGGTCGACAATTCTTTCATGAAGTCTATGAGATATTCGTCTGAATCCAGATTCATATCTTCAAAATCTATATTTATTCCTTTAAAATGAAACTTGATACATTGTTGAGTTATTTTTCGGATCAGCTGACTTCTTTTTTGAGGATCTTTCAACACTTTTCCCAGTCCTTCTGAACGGAATTCCCGGTCATAATTATTACTTAAAATAGGCATAGCAGAAACCCCTGATCTCCTTATAACCTTATAACCTTCCGGGTCCACATTTGTTTTTAGGTCTCCTGTTTTAGGATCAAGAAAAAACCATTCTGGAAAAACAAGATTAATATGTCTGATATTTCTTTTAAGAGACATTAGTGACTGGGGGTCCCATGCAACATAAAAAGCCGATCTTATACCTGCGGGATACTCTGCCCAGTTTCTGTTTTGATTTTTAAGCCGTTCTATTCTCGATTTCTCTATTTTAGAAAGATTGGTATGAATGGATTTCTCTGAAATAAAATTCCTGAATCCTTTATATTCCTTTGAAATTTTATTTTCCTGCAAATAAGGTTTACCGGCTGTGATTACAGCTTTATAATCTTCCTTAAAAGGAATTCCGGGGTTTCTGTTTAAAGCCATCATCAATCCGAGAGCCAGAAAAAGTAATAACGCTATAAAAATAAAAATACGGCTACCCCATTTAACATTTCTCCAACGCTTTGTACTGTCGGTCTGAAATATCTGTTTTGAATTTTCCACTATTGTGTTGTATTAGACTGAAATACGAGCTTCAAAAAGTGTGAAAAATTTATTCTTATTTTATTAAAAAAAAATTAAAAGTAAGCTGAAAACTACCCATTTATAAGAGCACTCACTAAATCTTGTAATATCTTTTGAGAAACAAAATTCATAAAATCCAATCTTTCCATGTGAGGAAGGTAAAGCTTATAGGTTTTTTCTTTATCATTAATTCTTATGGTATAAAATACAGTTCCTACATCTTTTCCATCTTCTCCTTTTCCAGGCCCTGCCACACCGGTTGTAGACAAAGAAATATTAGTATCAAATAATTGCTGGCATCCTTTTGCCATTTCTCTTGCCACCTGCTCACTCACCACCGTATATTCATCAACTGTTGATTGGGAAACTTTTAAAATTTCAACTTTTTTCTCTGTCGCATAGGCTACAATTCCGCCCAGGAAATATTTAGAACTTCCCGTATTGGAAGTAATCATTTTAGCCAACTCTCCTCCTGTACAGCTTTCTGAGGTAGAAATCGTCAATCCTTTTTCTCCTAGCAACTCTCCTAATATTTTCTCTATTTTATCTTCTGTAGTCGCAATAATATGATCTCCCACCAAAGGAAATAATTTATGGATTTCTTCTTCCAGCTGTCCCTGTAAAAAAGCTTCATCTCCTCCTGCAGCCGTAAGTCTTAATTTGACGCGGTTACCAATAGGCAGATAAGATAACTCTACATTTTCAGGTAAAGCCAATTCCCAGTCTTCAATAATATCAGCGAGAATACTTTCAGGAACTCCCACAACAGAAACAATTCTGGTGTGGATATAACTAAGCTTGAATTTATCCTTCAGGTAAGGAATAATCTGATCTTTTATCAATGGTTTTACTTCATAAGGAACACCAGGAAGACTGAAGCATACTTTTCCCTTATACTCCATCATCATGCAGGGAGCAGTTCCATAATAATTTTGAAAAACTGTTGATTTAGAAGGTAAATAGGCCTGTTCCTTATTTCTTTCAAATAATTGAGACCGGCCTCTTTTTTCAAGATAATTTTTAAGATGTTCCAAAGTCACTTCATCTAAAATAATTTCATCATGAAAAAACTCAGCAAAGGCCTTTTTGGTTTTATCATCTCTGGTAGGTCCGAGTCCTCCTGTCATAATAACAACTTCCCCCATTTCAAAAGCAGATTTCAATGTGCTTTTAATCGTTTCTACTTCATCTGAAATAGTAAAGATCTGGGCTACTTTTATCCCTATATTTTTTAACTCGGTAGCAACAAAATTAGAATTGGTATCTACGGTATTTCCTGAAAGGATTTCATCTCCGATAGTGATAAGAACGGCTTTTTGCATAATTAAATTTACGAAAAATTGTTTTACAAATGAAGGAAAAATCTGTATTACAAACAATATAAAAGAATATTTTCCTACACCTTAAAGCTATATAACAGCTAAAAAGCAGTCAATGACTGCCTTACTTATTATGCTCAACCCAGATCAGCTGATCTGTATTGTATCCTATTTTCCTTGCTTTTTCCAAAAATCTTTGTTTTATACTTTCCGGAATATCAGTTGTACGGGATAAAATCCATAAATATTTTAAACTATTTCCTGCTACAAGAGCATATTGATAATCTTCATCGATATCAATCACATTATATCCCGCCCAGATAGGTTTGAAAAAAGATACTTTAAGACGTGCTTCCGTTTCATCTTTTACAAATCTGGCTTCACCAATGGATTCTTTCCATTTGTTTTTCACATAATTATAACCTTTATTATCAACACGAATGCTTCCGTTTGGGTTAAAAGAATAAGTAGCGGTAACGTTATTCATGTTTTTTTCAAATTTATAATCAAAACGGGCAATCTCATACCATATCCCTAAATACTTTTCCGAATTGAAATGAGCAACAGCTTTTGCTCCTTTGGGAATCCCCACTGAACATGAATTAAAAAACAAGACTCCCAGGACTCCTAATGATACAGGAATGACTATCTTTTGAAGATTTTTCATAAATATAAGTTTGTGGTTATTATGAAAAATGTCAAAAATAATGCCTATCCCCTGTTAATAAAAGATAAATCTATGAGAAGACACTTAAAAAACGTTCTTTAAAACTCCCTGAAACTTCAATTTCGGTATTATCAAGTAACGTAGCTGTACCGCTTTTATGATAAGACTTTACAAAGTCCGTATTGATGATATGAGAACGGTGTACTCTTACGAAAGGAGCATCTAACAAATCATCAAAATGTTTTAAAAACCGGCAAACCATTTTCTTAGAACCGTCCGCAAGGTAGACCTGGGTGAAATTACCATCTGCCTGCAATCTTATAATATCTTCAATTTTCACCACATCAAATCCTTGTAAAGTAGGTAAAATAAGTAGCTGCTTCTCAGGTTTCAGTTTAAGGTTTTCTAAAAGTATTTTATTCCGGTTCAGTTCATCTTTTTGCTCAATACTTTCAGCGACTTTGTTAACTGCTAGTATCAGCTCCTGAATATCGATTGGCTTCAGAATATAATAACTGGCCGATTTATTGAGCGCCTGTAAAGAATATTGGGAAAATGCCGTAATGAAAATAGTTTCATAAGAATAATCTTTTGTAGCCTCCAAAACATCAAAGGCATTTCCAAAGGGCATTTCCACATCAAGAAATACCAATTGAGGTTGCTGCGTTTCAATCAATGGCACTGCTTCCTTAATATTTTCAGCTTCTCCCAGAATTTCCACCTGTGGGCAGTATTTAGTAAGATAATTTCTCAAAACATCTCTGGCAATTATCTCATCATCTACAATTACAGCTTTTACCTTCATTTTGAAAGTTTATTTAAGATTAAGATCAATATTCAAAACTATAATTACACCATTTCCATTGGGTTTATCCGTAATAGAATATGTAATTTCTTTTTTATATAAATCTTTCAGAAGCTTAATACGTTCTAGAGTATTTTTCATGCCCCTTCCCTCCCTTGTTTTCTGATGTTCCGTCTTCTGTTTCTGGCTTTCTTCTATTCCTATCCCGTTATCCTCAATAGTTATTTTTAAATATTGAAGATCCTTTTCCAGTATCAGTTTTAAAAATCCTTTTTCAGTTCTGTACCTGAGTCCATGCCAAATTGCATTTTCAAGAAAAGGCTGAATCAGCATTCCGGGAATCTGAAGACTAGGGACGATCAGACTTTCATCTACTTCCACCTGATAATCAAATTTATCTGCAAAACGTGTTTTTTCCAAGGCAAGATAATTATGCAGCATATCTAATTCCTGTTGTAACGGAATAAAATCTTCTGCTGAATTTTCCATCACTCCTCTCATCAGTTTGGAGAAACGCGTTAGATACTGATTCGCTTCGAGTTCATTATTAGTAGCTATAAACTGATTAATACTGTTTAAGCTGTTAAAGATAAAATGAGGGTTCATCTCTCTTCTTAATGACTGCAGGGCGATTTTTTTATTTTTAATCTGAACCCTCTTCAATGTCCAGACAATAAAAGCAATCAACAGTAAAAGTATACCCAAAACTGCTATTAATCCATAATTAAAAGTATTTTTCTTTTGGATCAGTTCATCCTTAAGCTCTTTTTCTTTCTCCAACTGCAGGATTCTCTGTTCCGTATCTGCCAGTATTTTGTTATCTACTAGGCTTCGGTCTTTAGAAATCAGATCAGGTAATTTTCCAAAAAAATCTCTGTAGAGCTTTACAGACTCATTGGTATTTCCAGAAACTCTGTATAAACTATCCAGTTTTTTAACTGCTTTTTGTGCCTCCAGAGTATACCCTTTCTCTATAGCTATTCCATATGCATTAGTCAATAAATTTACCGCCTCTTTCGGGTCTTCTTTTTTAATATAAATCTCTGCAAGTTGCTGAATCTGATCTACCTTTTTCTGTGAATTTTCTCCCAGAAAATCTTCTTTTAAGACTTCTTTCTTAGCCTCTATCGCCTTATCAAACTTTTTATTTTCTACGTATAAATCTGTAAGTTTCTGATTAATCTCCAGCGCTTGTTGAGGTGTTTCTTTTTTAGAAATCCGGTAAGCATTATTAAGGTTTTCTTCAGCTTTGGGAATATTTTTTTGCTGAATATTGATATCTGCCAACTGGCTGTAATTTTCTGCCAGATCTGCACTTTCATTTTCTTTAAGATTAAGCTGTATATTATTTTGTATCGCTTCCGCCTTTACTACCTGAGACGATGATTTAAGTCTTTCAACGTCATTGGTATTTATTGCACGGCTTCCACTCGAGTAACTGATCTCAGCTGCTTTTCCATAATTAGCAATCGCCGGAGCAATTTTATTTTGTTTTTCCTGCGCTTGGGCAAGCTTTCTGGTTACCTGTTCTAATTTCTTTTTGCTATTCTGGTCCTGGTAAATCTTTTTTGCTCTTTGAAAATATTCTTCACTCTTCACATAATTACCATTCTTAAAAAAAGATTCACCAATTTTATAGTAAGAGTCTGCCTGAGCAACTTCATCTTTGGCATCCAATGCTTTCTCAAGTTTCTTGCTTTGTGCTTTCACTTCTTCCGTTACAGTCTGTGCGAATACAAAATTCCCTGTAAAGAATAGAAAAAGTAATAGAAAAAGCCTGAGTATTTTCATAAAACAAAGATATACATATCTGCAGTTCTTTTAAAACTATTCACCAAGTGAAAGCTCCAATTCACCAAGTAGCCTCAGCTCAGATCCTAATTACGGGTACTTTTATACCAATAATTTTAAATAATAAGCTATGAAACATTATTTTTTAATACTGACACTGTTTTTCCTTTCCTTTATAAAAGCACAGGAAATAAAAAAAGAAATTATTGTGAAGCAGGCTACTGTTTTTCTCCGGGGAGCCAAAGTATACGGAAATACAAATGTCAATCTCCAAAAAGGAAGAAATATGATAAGGATTACCAACCTTCCGAATGATCTTGACGAAAATACTTATAAAATCAATCTTGAAAAAAATACCACTTTGCTTTCAATTACTCCACAAAGTAATTTTTTAAAAAATGATGAATTATCTGAAGGAGAGAAAAAGCTGGATGACGAGAGATTAAAACTACAGAGACAGGTTAACCTTCTGAATATTCAGATTAAAAACCTGAACGGAGAACAGAGCCTTATTAATGATAATTTAAAACTTTCCAGCAGCGACAAATTTTCTCCTCAGGAACAGCTTATCAAACTTACAGAGTTTTACAGAAAGAGAATGCTTGAAATTGATAATCAACTCTTTTCGCTGAATGAACAGAAAACGATCTTGGATCAAAATATTGCTAAAATTAATAAGCAGTTGAGTGAAGAACAGACTCATAAAAACAAAAATAAAAAAGAACTTCTTTTAGAAATACTTGCTGAACAGGAAATAAGCCTGAATTTAGGTGTAAGCTATATTGTAAATAATGCAGGCTGGGTTCCTTCATACGATCTCAGAGCCCAATCTGTTAAGAAACCTCTTGAAATAGTTTATAAAGGAAAAATATATCAGAAAACGGGTCAGGACTGGAATAATATCAAATTATTCGTTTCCACTTACAGACCTTCATATAATCAGAACAGACCTATATTAAGTCCTTTATATGTTGCAGAATATACTTCTTATGAATCAAAAAAAATGCTGGAAAGATCCCAAATGAAAGTATCTGCTGAAATGTCTAATGCTTATCAACTTAGGGGACAAGATGATGATATAAGACAGATTCCTGTAGCTACCGTTTCAGATAATCAGATGAATGTAATGTATGAATTGAAATATAACCAAAGTATCATCAGCCAGGAAAAAGAACAGTATGTGATCCTTGATAAAAAAGAAGTTAACGCAACTTACAAATATCATACGGTTCCTAAACTTAACAATCAGGTATTCTTAATGGCTTTTGTAAAGAACTGGCAAACCCTTAACCTGATCTCTGGAGATGCTCATATCTATTTTGAAGATAACTATATCGGAAAAACTAATATCAGCAGCAATTATATAAAAGATGAGTTCCCAATCTCACTTGGAACTGATGAAAGAATTACGGTAAAAAGAATTAAACTGGAAGATAAAACCGCCCAAAAGTCACTTAACTCCAATAAGTGGGAAACTGAAAGTTATCAGATCAATATACGAAACAATACAAAAGAAAGTATTGAGCTTGAAATCCTTGATCAGGTTCCTATCAGTGAAAACTCTAAAATTTCTGTAAAAACACTGGAAATCGGAGATGGAGAATGGGATGAAAAAACAGGAAGCATCCTTTGGAGTAGAAAAATAAATACAGGAAGTACTGAAAAAATAAATTTTTCTTATGAAATCAAGTATCCAAAAGATACACGGATTCAATATTACAATCGTTAAGCACAAAGCACCACTTCTTTTATAAAGTGGTGCTTTTATTCTATACCTTACATGATTTTTAGTCTCAGTTTACTGCATTTCTTCGTTTAATCGATAATTGTCTTCCATGAAATGGTATTTTACAATTTTACCGTTTCGAACTTTAAAAATAGCTGCAAATTGGGTATTAAATACTTTATTATATTTCAGTATAACTGATGATAATTGCCCCACTGCAACAGCATTTTCTCCATTCACAGAAATAAACTCCACATCAAATTTCTCCGATTTTACATTCTCATAAAGAATTTTGAAAAAATCTTCAACTTCTTTCTTTGTATTTCGCTTTCCTGTCCACGGAAATTTCTCCATATTTCCAGGTAGATCAAAGTCAACAACTTCAGCAAATAACTCTGTTAAGTTACCTCGTTTTTTACCTGATTGGACACTGTAAAATTCTTCTATAATTTCTCTTGTTTGCTGATCTAAAATGGTTACGTTTTTTGTGCCGTCTAACATTATTTTTGTATTATTATAGTTCTCAGATTGTTTTTGTTGTGCATGCAACCCCTCTATCGAAAAGAGAATAGTTGGTGCTATTATAGTTATTTGTCCTATCATAAATTCAATTTATACCAAATGGTTCAGAATTTTTCAAAAAAATTTTATGCCTTCATTGAATCCAACATAAAATCAATCATCTCTTCAACTTCTTTTTTGCTTCCTGATAACACATAGTGTTTATAAAACCCGCTAAAAGCTGATAGTAAATATCGTGCAGCTACTTCAGGCAATATATCATTTCGTATTTCCCCTTCAAGTTTGGCTTTTTTAATAAGATCTTTGAATATCTCCTCCAATTCTTTACTATTTTCAGTAATCAGACTATTGACCTTCTCATCACTATCTCCCAATTCAAAGATTGTTCGTACAATAAGGCAAGCCTTCTTATCCTTTATCGTCTGATTCAATACATCGTGAACAATATTGGAAAGAACAGAAAATGCTGAACCTTTGAAATTAGCTGCGTGTTTATATTGCTTCGTTTTCATTTGGGCATAGTTATCGAGGGATTCAAGAAACAAATTATGCTTATTTCCATAGGTATTATAGATACTGCTTTTATTTAATTCCAGTGCTTCCACAATATCTTGCATGGAAGTTCCTCTGTATCCTTTTTCCCAAAACAGATTACGTACTATTTTTAGCTTTTCATCGTAATCAAATTCCTTATTTCTTGCCATATTGATTACAAAGATATTATTTTGTACCATTTGGTACAAAATAATCCAACAACATTTTATAATTTCATTGAGTATAGGAAAAAATCAATTATCTTTAATTTTTCTTCCTGCTACATGGCAAAAATATTTAAAAGAAAGACCGATAATCATACAAATCAGATCCATTAACATTAATTTCAACAGTATATAAATTCTATATTATCTTCCGAATTTAAAATATCTGGACAGCATGTGCTTTTTACCTTTCATGAACCTGGAAGCCATTTCCATTCCCACTACAGAAAAGGTAATACCGTTTCCTCCAAAACCCAGTACAAAATAGGAATTTTTAAACTTTTCATGTTCTCCGATATAAGGCAGTCCGTCTTTCGTTTCTCCAAAAGTTCCGGCCCAGACAAAATCCGTATAAAACGGATAATCCGGCTTTATCTTTTTTAAAATTTTTAAAATTTCTTTTTCCTTTTTATCCAATAAAGCATCTCTTTTTTCCGGGTCTGAAAAATCTTCATCCCCACCTCCTATTAAAAGCCTTTCATCATCCGTTGTTCTCATATACATATAAGGTTCATCGGTATTCCAGACTAATGTTTTACTTATATTTTTAAATTTATTCTGATCAATTTCAGAAACTATAGCATAGGTACTTTTCAAATTAACAAAGTTTTCTTTAATGAGGGCTTTACTTTCATAGCCTATACAATAGATCATTTTCTTTGCTTTAATCTGAGGACCATTCACTGTTGAAACCAAATTAAATCCTTTATGATATTCCACTGTCTTCATTTCTGTCTTATCAAATATCTCAAGCCCTCTGGCATGGTTAAATCTCAGCAGTTCATGAGCAAATTTAAATGCATCAATACTCGCACCTTGCTTCGATACTATTCCACCAAATGTATTTTGAAAATCAAACTCTTTCCTGATCTCATCTGAAGTTTTCCATTTTACTTTAAAGCCGCTTTCCAGTCTGGCTTTATATTCCTCCTTTAACCATGCCACATCTTTTTTCTTAGCTGCATAATATAAAGATTGTTTTCTTACAAAACCGGCTTTAGATTTTGTTTCTTTAATTAAATCTTCAATCCTGTCAATAGATTCGGAACATGCCTTATAACTTTCAACAGCACCCTTTTTTCCTATTTTCCTGATAAGTTCAAAAAGAGGAACATCTATTTCATATTGCAACATGGATGTAGTAGCAGAAGTGCTTCCGTTTCCAATTTCTCTTTTATCAATAAGGATAGTATTATAACCATCCTTAAGCATTTGATGAGCTATAAGGCTTCCTGTAATTCCTCCTCCAATTATTAAAACATCACATTCTTTATCCGATTTTAATGAAGGATAGGAACTGATTAATCCATCTTTTATCAGCCAAAAAGGTTCATTTGATTTAAGATCCATATTTATATTTTAAACTAATTTAATCATATTTATAATATTTTTAACGATTTGTCATCTATTTATGGTTTAATTCTTGTTGACAAACTTAAAATCAAACCACTTAAAATATACATTATGATAACGATTATTCCGGAGGCTCCCCAGAATGTAGCTGCTTTTAATGCTACGGGAGAAGTGACGAAAGAGGATTTTGAAAACCTTGTTTTCCCTCGTGTAAAGGAGAAAGTAGATCAGTTCGATGAACTTAATTATCTGTTGTATTTAGATACGGATCTGCATAATTTCACAAGTGGAGCATGGTGGCAGGACGCTCTGTTAGGATTGAAGAATTTAACGAAATGGAATCGTACAGCCATTGTAACAGACAAAGAAGGTGTTCAGAATTTCACTGATATTTTTAGTGTATTAATGCCCGGGGAATTTAAATCTTTCCCTAAAGAAAATCTCTATAACGCTCTTTATTGGTGCCAGAACGGCAATGAAATTGAAGCATAAATTTTACAAATACAAAGAGAAGTTAAAGCTTCTCTTTTTTTAGGTTTATTTGAATACAAGCCACCAATTATTATTTAATCCGTACTTGACACACTATCCTTACTATTACTCCAAAGAGTTAAAAGCCAAAATTTCAGTCTGAATTAATCTAAAAAATAAAAAACTGCCTTTTCAGACAGTCTTCTTTTTTATTGATCACAAGAAATACATTTCTTTTCCTGTTTTTCTCGTACAGATTAAGCAGATCTCTTTGGACCGAATAAATATAAATACCGGAAACAAATCAATAATCCAATGAAAACCATACCTACACCTACCAAGGAAGGATAATTATAAGATAATCCATACTCCAAAGGAATACCTCCTAAAAGCGCACCCAATGCATTTGCAATATTGAAAGCAGCCTGCATAAAAGCTGCTCCCATCATCTCACTATTGGGAGCGGCTTTCATCATCATGATATTAATAGGTGCCGCAACGGACATTGATAAAGCTCCACAAGTGAATGTTAATACAAGTGCAGGAATCTGATAACCCGAAAAGAAAAATACCCCTGTCAATGCTACCATCATTAAAAACAGTAAAAATGGACTGGTTTTTTCAGCCCCGAATTTATCAGTTATAAATCCTCCCAATAAATTTCCTACTACCATTCCACTTCCTGCAAGAATCATTACATACGCCATTTGGCTTCCTTTGATTCCCGCCATCTCAGTCATCAGAGGAGTAATATAACTGAACCATGTAAAAAGTCCTCCAAAACCGATAGCCGTAATCATTAAGATCATCCAAGACTGTTTATTTTTAAGGAACTTAAGCTCTTCTAAAAAGTGACTATCTTCTTTTTTAGGCAATTCAGGAAGCCAAAGTTTAAGAAATAATAATGCCAGTAAACCTATAGCTGCTACAATTACAAAATACCATTTCCAATGGAAGGTATGCCCTATATAAGTTACAAGTGGGACCATCGCCAGATTGGCAATCGTAAGTCCGGTAAACATCAGGGATATATACAGAGCTTCTTTACCCACACCGGCCATACGGGCAGCTACTACAGTACCTACCCCGAAAAAAGCACCATGAGGCAGCCCGCACATAAACCTGATAATAAGCATAGGTACATAATCAGATACTGCAGCAGATAATCCATTAAACAATGTAAAAAGAATCATCAAGGCTATTAAAACCTTTTTTGGAGGAAACTTAACTGAATACCCTATCAGCAAAGGAGCGCCAATAACTACTCCTAAAGCATATGCTGAAATTAAATGTCCGGCCTCCGGAATACTTACCTGTAAAGATTTTGCTATATCCGGTAACAATCCCATAATCGTAAATTCGGTAGTCCCAATCCCAAGACCACCTATGGCAAGAGGTATAATTCTTTTATCAATCATCTCCAATGGTTAATTTAAATTCAATACTAAAACATACTTCACTTCAATTATACGTCTTCAGTATTAGATTCGATAATTATTAAGAAGCACAAAAATGAAAATAAATATTGGTTTTTACTTCAACACAAATGATATATTTTTGTTCTATCTTAACCTTTTTTATCTATTTTTACTTCAACAAATATCAAAATAGAACCAAATGAAGATTCAGAAAGAAATTATTCATTTTGAAAAGGAAAAGTCATTCAAGCTTTTTTCTCCTTCACTTAAAAATTGCTTTTTCTGGCATTATCATCCTGAAGTAGAACTGGTGTATGTAGAAGCGTTAAATGGTATACGACATATCGGAAAAGATATTTCTACATTTACGGATTGTGACCTGTTACTGATAGGCTCAAATGTTCCTCATCTCAATTTCGATTATGGTATTCAGACTGAATGCAGACAATTGGTTTTACAATTCCGCGAAGATTTTTTCCAAAATCCTTTATTCAGTGCTCCTGAACTTGAAAATATCCAAAAGCTTATTGAACGGTCTTATTTGGGATTATCTTTTTCCGGAGAAACTAAAAAGAAAGTAGTGGAAAAGATGTATGCCATCGGAGAAAAAGATAATTTCGAAGCCCTCATGGAAACTTTCGAAATCCTGCAGCTCCTCGCCCATTCTCCCGACGTAAAAGAGCTGAACAGTGAAGACACCCGCATAAGATGGTTCTTAAATGATAAAATCAGAATGGGTACAATTTATGACTATATTAATGAGAATTATGATAAAAAACCGAATGTTAATACTATTGCAAATATAGTCAACTTAAGTACTCCTGCTTTCTGCCGTTATTTTAAAAAGCAAACCAATATGACTTTTACTGATTTTGTTAATAATTACCGGATCAATCATGCCAAAAGGTTTTTATTGAAAGATCTATCGGTAACAGAAGTTTGTTTTTTGGCAGGATTTGAAAGCCTTTCCTATTTCAATAAATTATTCAAAAAACATGTGGGGGAAACTCCTTCGGAATTCAGAAAGAATCACAGCCATATAATGAATTAAAAAAATCGCTTCCATTTCGAAGCGATTTAAATTTTTAGTGAATATGTTTTTCAGCATGATAGGAACTTCGCACTAGGGGTGAGCTTTCTACATGTCTGAATCCTAAGTTTCTGGCAAAATCTCCATATTCTTCAAACTCTTCCGGAGAGATAAATCTTTTTACTGGTAAATGTTTTTTCGTTGGCTGTAAATATTGTCCCAATGTAATCACATCTACATTTGCATTTCTGATATCTTCAATAGTTTGAAAAACCTCATCTTTGGTTTCTCCCAACCCCAGCATTACTCCTGTTTTTGTTCTTCTTTGCCCCGCTTCTTTCAGATATCTCAGTACTTCAAGGCTTCTTTCATATTTAGCCTGAATTCTCACTTCTCTTGTCAGACGCTTTACCGTCTCCATATTATGAGAAATAACTTCCGGAGCTACTTCCACTAATCTGTCAAGGTGTTTTGTAATCCCCTGAAAGTCCGGAATAAGTGTCTCCATGGTCGTTCCTGGAGAGATTCTTCTTACTGCGTTTACAGTTTCTCCCCAAAGAATGGATCCCATATCTTTCAGATCATCACGATCTACAGAAGTAAGCACGGCATGTTTGATCTTCATTAATTTGATGGAACGGGCAACTTTTTCCGGTTCATCCCAGTTTACATCAAGAGGTTTTCCTGTTTTCACTCCACAAAATCCACAACTTCTGGTACAGATATTTCCCAATATCATAAAGGTTGCAGTACCTTCTCCCCAACATTCTCCCATATTAGGACAGCTTCCGCTCTGGCAAATCGTGTTTAATTTATATTTATCAACCAAAGTTCTTAGTTCTCTGTAATTTTTCCCGGTAGGAAGTTTTACACGGATCCATTTTGGTTTTTGAACGGTTGTATCTTGAACTGAATTTTCCATTTCTAAAATTGAAATTCAAAGTTAAGGAATTTTTCATGGAAACCATCTAACGGAAAAATTGATGGAAGTAATCATGCAAAATATCGTAAATTTAACCTACTAAAATACACCAATGAAGAAGATGCTTTTCCTTTTGTCTATTATTTTCAGTACACTATCTCTTGCCCAAAAAGAATTTCAGTCCGCTAATTCAGAAATTATTGAAACCATAGACGGTGATTTAGATGAAGATCAGGTTCCAGAGGAAGTAATTATTTACAATAGCAAAGACCAGGAAATGTTAGGAAATATCAGGGAAATACAGATCCTCAAACAAGTTAATGGAAAGTGGACACTTTTAGAAAAATCCACCAAAGCGATATTATCCAGTGAAGGTGGCGGAATGATGGGAGATCCTTATGGAGAAACAAAAATCAAAAATGGAATTTTACTGATAAACCAATCCGGAGGAAGTGCCTGGAAGTGAGGATATACAGACAAATACAGATTCCAGAACGGACATTTTGAATTGATCGGATATACTTCTATCTACGGAAGGCCTGAATGGGGTAAATGTGGATTTTAATCTTTCTACAGGAAAACTGGTTTACACCAAAGAGGTAGAAAGTACCGATGATCCTTATAATGGTAACTCAGAAAAGGAAATTCACATCAAAAAAGGGTTAAAAATTAACTTAGAAAACAGAAATAATGAGGACCGGAAAATCATACTTCCAAAAACTAAAAGAGAAGTTTATATTTAATCCTCTTCAAATTCCCCGTCTTTCAACAATTCGGCAAGAACTTTTTTTGCGCGCATTACCCTCACTTTAGTATTAGCAACGGAAATCCCAAGCTCTTCAGCGATTTCTTTAATACTTTTTTCTTCAAAAAAACGAAGCTTTATAATATCCTGATAATTTACATCCAGAGACTCTATCACCTTCACGATCTTGTGATGTTCTTCATCGGAGATCATTAATTCTTCAGGAGATTTGGCAAACTGATTCTTTACTTCTTCAAGATTCTCCGTAACATCCATATCCTGGTTTTCCCGGCTTCTTTTTCTCCAGAAATCAATCACGGTATTTTGAGCAATGGTAAGAACCCAGGTTTTAAACTGAAAGTGGGGATCATACATATCCAGCTTCGACAACACTTTTGAGAAGACATTTACTGTAATCTCATCTGCATCATTTTCATCTTTTACTTTTTTCATAACAAAAGAGAAGACATCGACCCAAAAGACATTGATAAGCCTGGTCTGGGCTTTCTGATCTTTTTCTTTCGCCTTCTGAATCAGTGAAAATAGTTGCTCGTCGTTCATTTCAAACAAATATATTAAAAATAACCCTACAAAAACCGTGCACTATTATACGATATTTTCAGTATTGATTATCAATAAATCAATTATCGTATAATAGGGAAATTATTATCTTTGCAACGTCAAATTAATTTAAATACAATACAATGAATTCCTTTATTGAAGAACTAAAATGGCGTGGTCTGTTTGCCGATATGATGCCCGGAACTGATGAACAACTGAATAAAGAGGTAACTACAGCATATATTGGGTTCGACCCCACTGCCGATTCTTTACATATAGGAAGTCTTATACAGATAAAAATCCTTGCTCATTTCCAACAACACGGCCATAAGCCAATGGCTTTAGTGGGAGGTGCTACCGGAATGATCGGTGATCCTTCAGGAAAATCTGCGGAGAGAAACCTTTTGGATGAAGAGACTCTTCTATATTATGTGGATTGTTTAAAAAACCAGCTTTCAAGATTTTTAGATTTTGAAGGGGAGGGAGCTAATAAGGCAGAAATGGTTAACAATTATGACTGGATGAAAGATATTTCCTTCCTTGATTTTGCTAAAAATGTAGGAAAGAATATTACGGTTAATTATATGATGGCCAAAGATTCTGTTAAAAAAAGATTTTCGGGTGACGGAGGTGCTGACGGAATGAGCTTTACTGAATTTACTTATCAGCTTATTCAGGGATATGATTTTCTTCATTTGTATCAGGCTAAAAATGTGAAATTGCAAATGGGAGGCTCTGACCAATGGGGTAATATTACCACGGGAACTGAACTTATCAGAAGAAAGGCTCAGGGAGAAGCTTATGCTTTAACCGTTCCTTTGATCACTAAAGCAGATGGCTCAAAATTCGGAAAATCTGAAAGTGGTGAAAATTACTGGCTGGATAAAAAGAAAACTTCCCCTTATAAATTCTATCAGTTCTGGCTGAATGCTACAGATGAAGATGCAGAAAGATTTATCAAATTCTACACATTTTTAGGAAAAGAAGAAATCGAAGCCTTAATTGAGGAACATAAAACGGCTGCCCATGAAAGAAAGCTTCAAAAGAAGCTGGCTGAAGAAGTAACTGTTTGGGTACACGGAAGAGAAGAATATGACAAAGCTTTAAAAGCTTCTGAGATTCTATTTGGACGCTCTACCGCTGAAGATCTGATAAGTCTGGATGAAGAAATTTTCTTGGAAATCTTTGATGGAGTTCCCCAGAAAGAAGTTTCAAAAGATGATGTATTGGGAGTAAATATCGTAGATCTGCTTTCTGAAAAATCTGGATTCCTAAAATCTAAAAGTGAAGCCCAAAGAGAATTAAAAGGAAATTCAATTTCTGTGAATAAACAAAAAGTAAACGAGGTTTTCACCGCTAATGAAAATGATCTGATAGACGGAAAATTCCTGTTACTGCAAAAAGGGAAAAAAAGTTACTTTATCGTAAAAGTGATCTAATAAAAATAAGGCAGTCAAAATTTGGCTGCCTTTTTTAATAACAAGAAGTCGTATTTCAAGAAGTCATTCTGTTATCTTCAACTTATTTTCCAGTTTTTATATAGAAAGTATTTTAAGTCCTAAAAATCATAAAGAGTATCTGCGGAAAGATATTTCCCACTGGATGTACCTTCTGCTTTAAGTTCACCATCAACATAGATCTGCGCTTTTAAGGTTGATGAAGCACTTGCCCCATCTGCACTTGCTGTAAAATATACTGTTTGAGTGCCTGCAGGAATAGTAATTTCAGGGCTAGACCATGTTGTCCCACTAAGACTTGAAGCAGAAGTAGACTGATTACCAACAGAATATATTGTAAAAGTCACATTACTTCCTTCAGACGCTACTGCTTTAAATACTACTTTGTGAGTTCCACCGGAGTTTCCACTCCCTGTATTGTCGTCGTCACTGCACGAACTTACAAGCCCTAAGAACATTGTGGCCAATAAAAGCATAAATGTCCTTTTAAAAATTAGTTTTAAATTCATTTTTTTCATTTATTTGATAGTTTTGTATATTAATAAATTTCTGCAAAGTTATCATGGCAGAGAACCATTTTCAATCCCAAAAAATCAGTATTTTTATATACCAGTTTTTAGGTATTTTTTATTATTATACTTTTAACTAAATTGATTTTTTTTTACACCTTACTAAAACTGTTAAACACAATGAAGAAACTAATAATCCTTTTTTTTTATTTTAATATTCTATATTCTACCGGCTCAACGACTAAGTCCCCTCAATGAAAAACATTATGTAGATAGTTTAGAACAAGTTTCCTCTCATAATCCTGAACAATCTAATGCTAACTTTTTACTCTCTGCCTACTATAGAAATACCGACTCCGCTGTAAGTAAGGAATATCTTAAAAAGGGAAAAATATTGGCTAAGAAAGATCCTTATGTATTAGCAAAATACTATTATTATGAAGGATTTTACTACCAGGAAAGTAATCCACAAAAAGCTGCGATTTCCTACCAGAAAGCCCTCTTATTATTTCCGAAATTTAAAACAGAAGAATCTCATTTTTTTCAGGCTTTATCTTGGTATAATTATGGGGTTGTAAAAAAGGATAAGGAAGGATATCCCTTTTTAGTAAAAATCTTATTGGAAAAAAGTATACCTACAGTTGAAAAATACACAGAAAACCCTAGATTAGGATACTTATATTCACAACTTGCCATTATTCTCACTTACAATGCCGAGTTTGAAAAGTCTAACTATTATAACCAAAGGGCCATTGGACTTCTTGAAAAAACAGCTCCCAAATCTTCAGAACTCTTCACAGCTTATCTTCATACCGCCTCCAACTTCTGTTATCAGGCTAAAGGAGATGAAGCAAAGAAATATATCGATAAAGCAGAAAAACTTATAGTTCCCTATCCTGAGTCTTCCTATAATACACTATTCTATTATATAAAAGCCCTTTATCTTATTACAAAACAAAAAAATACGGAAGCACTCCCTATGATTGAGAAAGGATTATTCTATTCAAAAAAACATAATCAGAACATATATACTCAAATGTTTTATGTGAATAAATATGACATTCTCAGAAAACTCAACAGATATACTGAAGCAAAAGCTGTATTGGAAAGTACTTTAACAGAAAAAACTCTTATAAGAGAAGCCAATAATAGAAAAACTATTTATTATCTTTTATCAAACATCAATGAGTTGATGGGAAATCCTCAGGAAGCATTGAGCTGGCAGAAAAAATATTCCACATTAAGTGACAGCCTGAATGCCGAAAATGTAAAATTGAAAATCAACCAACTGGAAACTAAATTTAATACTTCTGAAAAAGAGAAAAAAATAGCCACTCTTAATGCGGAAAAGAAAGATAAAGAACTCTTAATGAATAAAAAGAATTCTTATTTATGGATATTAGGTTTAGCTGCCTTCTTATTCTTAAGCCTTCTTATTTTCATATTTATCGTTTACAAAAAGAACAGAAAAATATCCGAACAGAAAGAGATCAATCTTCAACAGAAGATTACCGATATCAAACAAAAAGAAGAACTCAATCTCACCAAAGCAATTATGGAGAGTGAGGAAAGAGAGAGGGAACGTATCGCCCGTGATCTGCATGACGGACTCGGGGGAATGCTAGCCGGTGTCAAAATTAATCTTTCTTCCTGGTCTTTAACCCATTTGGATAATGATCATCAGGAAAGTCTACTCAGAATTATCCATCAACTGGATAGCTCCGTTAATGAACTCCGTCATATCGCCAGAAATTTAATGCCTGAAGCTTTACTAAATTCAGGTTTAGAAGCCGCCCTTGAGGACTTATGTGAATTCTATACCAGAAAAGACCTCCATATTGATTGTCAGCTGATCGGGATCAGCAAAGAACTTACCCTCAATATCCAAATGAATATTTACAGAATCATTCAGGAACTTCTTGCCAATTCTGTGAAACATTCGGAAGCCAACACCATCCTTTTACAATGTTCTCAATCCAATGATAATTTCATGATCACCATAGAAGATAATGGAAAAGGGTTCCGGGAAACTGATCACATAAAGACTAAGAGCATGGGGCTTCACAACCTCAAAAACCGTGTGGATTATCTCAAAGGGCAAATCGAAATCAATTCCGATGCTGAGGGAACAGCCATTACTATTGAATTAAATACAAAGGAGAGTGAATAAGATTGACATTCTGATTGTAGATGACCACCCTGTCGTCATTGAAGGGCTGAAGATGATGATGAAGGAACATCCCATTTTCAATATTATCAAAAACTTTACTTCCGGCTCGGAGGTTTTACATTGTATCAAGTCTAATAAAGTAGATATTATCCTTTTGGATGTAAACTTACCCGATATCAACGGTATTGAGCTTTGTAGGAAAATTAAAAAAATATCTTCCGATACTATCGTAATAATGTTCAGTAACCGATTTGAAAGAAATATTGTTATGCAGTGTATTCAAAACGGAGCGAGTGGATATCTGCTCAAAAACATCAGTATTGAGGAGCTTATAGATTGTATTAAAGGAGCCATTTCCGGGAACATTGTATTTTGTAAGGAAACCAAAGAAATCATCGGTAAACCCTCTGAAAGTGAATTGAATATTCCAAGGCTTACCAAAAGAGAAAAACAGATCTTACAGCTACTAGCATCCGGAAAAACCAGTATTAATATTGCCGAAGAATTATTTCTCAGCCCTTTAACTATAGATACGCACCGGAAAAACTTATTACAAAAGTTTAAAGCAAAAAACTCTACCGAATTAATCACCTTTGCTTTGCAATACCATTTAATCGAAAAATAAAAAAACCGCCTAAAGGCGGTTTTCATATGAGTATTCTGTTTATTTTATAATTCTAAAAAGCTGTGAGTCACGGCTGCACTTAAAGTACCCGTTCCTGTAACCGTATCAGATTTTGCAACTTCTCCATCTATCCAGATGCTTACTATTAATTGAGAATCCGGATTCGGAAGCTCAGCATTCGCTGCCAAATTAAGTTGTGACTGGCTTGAGCTTACAAAAAATTCTCCGCTTGTCCAAAGCGTACCCGTCGGATCATAGATCGTGTTCTGGTCAGTACCCACCTGTGTTACAACAGTTTTAAAAACAACATTCTGAGATCCTTTAACCTCAAACTGTACTACGTGATCCTGGAACTCTTCCTCGTCATCATCCTTACATGAATTAACAACGGTAATAAGTGAAAATAATGCTACGAATAAAAAGGAAAGTCTAAATAAACTTTTTGATTTGTAAAATTGCTTCATTTCTCCAAATAGATTTTTTAATCTTCCAAATATAGGTTTTTTATCAATATAAAAATATGTTTTTTGAAAAATTTCCAATAATGATTTCCAAATAATATCGATTCGATAAAAATATCATTTTGTGTATTTGTTAAATTTGAAAATCTCCATCTGCCTCATATTTCTTACTTCAATAGTATAAATTAATATATTTGCATATGGATTTAAATTATTTGGTAAGAGAACCGGAAAATATTGCTTCGGACACTCCCATTCTCTTCATGCTTCATGGGTATGGAAGTAATGAACAAGACCTCTTCAATTTCAGGGAAACACTTCCGTCCGACTGGATTATAGTAAGTTTCAGAGCTCCGAGAGATACTCAGTTCGAAGGATTTTCCTGGTATGATATAGATTTTAATAATCCTGAAAATTTCATTGACGTTCCTCAAGCAAAAGAATCCTTAAATGCTTTACTCGAGAGTATGCTGAGAATTATTAATCATTATGGATTAATGGATGCTAAAGCTCATTTATGCGGATTCAGCCAGGGAGGAATCTTAAGCTATGCGCTTGCCCTTCAATATCCGGAAATGTTTAAATATGTTGCCTGTATGAGCTCTTATCCGGAACCAAAGATTCTGGATCATATTGTAAAAGATAAGAAAAAGCTTGAGCATGTTCGTTTCTTTATTTCTCATGGGACCGAAGATGCTGTCATTCCTTTAGAATGGGGAAGAAAAGCTGCAGATCTGCTCTATGATTTAGGATACTATTTCTCCTTCCGGGAATATATGAGCGGCCACGGAGTTAATCAGAAAAACTATATGGATCTTATGGAGTTTTTTTCCAAATAAAACCTTATAAATTACAGAAAAAACACTATTTATTAATATCAATTAAAAAATACACAAGCATTCTTTATTTTTAGAATGCTTTTTATTTACATATCATTTAATTTTATTAAATTCATTAAATGAAATATATCTATTTCATATGGATACTGTTTTTAAGCATTTTTTCAAATGCCCAGAACACTTTTGAGCCTGTCGATTCCCAGAAAACAACAATTCCTTTTAAGCTGATCAACAATCTTATTTTCATTCCGGTAAACATCAATGGTGCTGATCTTACTTTTTTACTGGATACTGGAGTTCAGGAAACCTCTATTTTCAGCCTCGAAAATAAAGAGTTGAAACTGACACATCTGGAAAAAATCAAATTTTCAGGCTTGGGCGGAAGTGTAAGTATTGATGGTTTCAGATCCGATAATAATATTGGGAAAATAGGTAATAATCTGATGAATAAATCTCTTTCTCTTTTCATCATTGTAGATCAGGAGTTTAATATTTCCTCTCATGTAGGAATCCCTGTTAATGGGATAATAGGATATCATTTTTTCAAAAACCAGAGAGTTTTAATTGATTATACTGCTAAAAAAATTACCCTATTCCACAATGAGAAACTTTTAAAAAAAAGAGTAAGAAAATTCACTGAACTTCCTATCTCCATAGAAAACAGCAAACCCTACATCCATGCAGATATAGAAATGACCAATGAAAGAAAAAGATCCAAACTGTTAATTGACCTGGGAAATAGTGATCCTATCTGGCTATTTCCTACTTTAATTAAGGACTTTGTTTATAACCGCCCCAATATTGATGATTTTCTAGGAAGAGGTTTTAATGGAGATGTATATGGTAAAAGAAGCAGGATTCATGCACTTTATTTAAATAATTTCAGATTTGAAAAACCTCTTACGGCTATGCCTGATGAGTTCTCTATACAGCATATCAACCTGGCGAAAGACAGAAAAGGATCCATTGGCGGAGGCATCATGAAGCGCTTTACTGTTGTTTTTGATTATCAGAATGAAAAGATCTACTTAAAAAAGAACAGAAATTATGAAGATCCTTTCAACTTCAACATGAGCGGACTGGATTTCAAACAGGACGGACTACAGTGGGAACAGGATCTTGTAAAGGTAGAAACTAAAAATATCCCGTCATCTACCAATGAAACTCATGTGATGAATAACAATCTTCAATATAAATTCACACTTAAACCCCTGTTTTCCATAGCTGGAGTAAGAAAAGACTCTCCTGCCTACAAAGCAGGATTACAAAAGGATGATAAGGTTCTGAGCATCAACGGCTACAAGACATCAGACATGACGCTTGAAAAAATAGCTGAACTCATGAAATCTCATGAAGGGAAAACAATAACAATACTTATTCAGCGAAAAAAAGAATTGTTAACTTTAAGCTTTACATTAGAAGACCCGATCCCTTATCAAAAATAAATTATTATGAAAACAGAAGAAACCACTTTAGACAAAATAAGAACCAGGCCCCGGTTTAAAATGTTCACACATTTAAGCAAAGAAGAATATGCCGAAAGCTTAAAAAAATACCTGAATGAGCATAAAGATGAATTTTCCGGAAATATCAATAAAGAAGTAGCCACCATATGTGTTGAAAATCAGGATAATAATTACTGGAAACCCAATCTTGCCTTAAGAACCGAAACTGAAGATGGTACTACCGTTGTAAGGGGAGTTTTCGGACCAAGCTCTGCTGTATGGACATTCTTCATGTTCCTTTACTTTCTCTTTAGTGTTTTATGGATGACTTTTATCACAATGTTCTATGTAGAAAGGCAAATCCATAGCAATGATTTTCCATGGGCTCTTAATGCTTCATTTACCATGCTAATATGCATCGGACTTACCTATGCTGCAGCCCAGTTCGGACAGCATAAAGCCAAAGACGAAATGCAGAAGCTAAGAAAGTTTGCAGAAGAATCTACTTTACAATTTGAGAAAAAGAATCACGATCCGGATGCTTCTGCCTGAGCAGGAGCGGCTAAAGCTTTAGCAGTTTTAATAGAATCTGCAACTCTTTCCCTATTAGATTGCTCTTTTATAATTTTTTCAATATTAGGCTCAATCAGCTGAGTCATCTCCTCTACTGAAATGTTATTGGCATTAGGATCATTCAACAGCTTTCTCCAGGGCTTTCTTCCACCCCACGGATACTCGCCGAAAATAACTACAGGGGTTCCGTTAGCTTTTAAAGTAGTACCTCCCGGATTTAGAATCCAGGTATCAGCATAAGAATATAACCACTGAGCATCTTTTTTCAACAACCTAAGACATGAATGGGAAGCAGGGTAACCAGGTAAAGTATATTCATGCCATCCAATCCCCAATGTATTATGAACATTTACATTATAGGGAAGTTTCCATTCGTCGCTTACCGTAGAAATAGCCAGTTTCTTTTTCCAGTTGGCAAACATTAGTCCGGTTTTCGTTTTTGCAGCTTTACTTCCCATACTGGTGGGTCCCCATTTTACCAGGCTTCCGTTGGAATATACTCCATAAGCCTGAATAGGATAAGAAAATACGACAAACTTCTTAACGTTACTCAGCACATCCAATTGCATCGGAAAAGGAGAATACGCCATCATAGTAGTGTCTATCTTAGTAGGAACGACTAATGTGTCAGCATTCCATTTACTTTTAGAGTCCAGACGGTTTAAAGCTAAAATAGTATAACGCTCTCTTTCAGAATATTTCTTGCTGAATTCTGCATAAACAGAATCTCTCAGTTTTTTATCTTTGGGAAGAACAAGTCCAGTGTAGAATCCATTTTCCTGAATCATAGGGGAAACAGATTCTTTTACCACCTCTATTACAGAATCCTTTTTGATGGAGTCGTTGTCCCCCATAGGAACAGTTTCTGTAGATGGTATATTTTCTTGAGTATTAGTATTGGTAGTTTCGTTTTCTTTCTTACAAGAAACCAAGAATAAAGTGATGGCTAAGGTATAGAGAAATGATTTTCTCATAAATAATCTATTCATAAATTCCAATTGATCATTTAGTTTTGCCAGTTAGTGCAAATATCAGACCTTAAATGAATTTTCTTGAAAAATAATTTTCATGAAAATTTTCTACAAAAATTCTCTATCTTTTCCTATTTCTAAAAATAAAAGGAGTAACAAATAACTCATTACTCCTTTTTTATTTATTAATTCAGAGGATATTTAGATCCATCTCATTCCTTTAAAAATATTAAAATCGTCATCCCCTAAGACCTCTTTTCTGTAATAAGCATAATTGGCGGTCATTCCGCACAATATAGCATAAGCACCGCCTATACCTCCTGCTACGCCGCGAGGAAGGAATAGGGTAACAATGAAAATACAAACATTTAATCCGATAAGAAGCAAAGCCCCTCTCCACATTCCTTTAATGAAATAATAAATAAATCCAAAGAATAATGCATAAAAGTTTATATTGATTCTAAGTTTATTAATAAAGCCTTCTATTGTTTTATAAGCTTCTTTGTATTCCTGAGTACCAGGAGCTCCATGTTTTTGAAAAAATGAAAATCTCTCATTCCATACTTCATCATAATTTGCGGGATCCCATGTCGGATTAATAACTGCTTCAGTTGTTTTTTCTTCCATAATGTGTATATTTA
>NZ_JALAHD010000265.1 GCF_022712095.1 Chryseobacterium sp.
ATAGGGTAGATTCTATCAGAGTAGATGTAGAGAAGAAAAAAGGAAAGATTACTGATTCCATAAATTCTATTAAACAAAAATTTAATGAAGATTCTTTAATACATAAAGTAAATTCTATTTCAGATGGAATTCTTAAAGAAGTGGAAAATAAAGGCTCAGACCGTAGTTCCAAATGATCAAATGTTAGGATTCATGAAAATTATCAGCTGTTACAATATAAATTAAGAGTCTTCATATGAAGACTCTTAATTTATTATCTATTTCAATAGGATAGAGATTGTCATTGAATCCAGCCTCCGCCTAAAGCTTTATAAATATTGACTACAGATTGGAATTGTTCTTTTTTAGCAGAAATTAAATCGAGATTAGCTTGGAGTACATTTTGCTGAACTACTAGTACTTCGAGATAATTCGCTCTTCCATATTTAAAAAGATCATTAGAGATATCAATCGCTGCAGTCAGTTTTTTCACTTCGTCATCTTTTAATAAATATATATTTTCAAGATTATTGATTCTTTTCATTTCATTATAAACCTCGACATAACTATTTAGAATTGTTTTTTGGTAATTGAACAGCGCTTCATTCTGAGAAGCGTTCGCGTTTTGAAAACTCGCTTTTATTGATGCCCTGTTTAATAGTGGAGCTGTTAAATTTCCAAGTAATCCAAATATTATTGATTTCGGTGAAAATAAGAGGGACGGTAAAAATGCTTGATACCCCACTGTCCCTGATATACTAAGAGATGGATAAAATGAAGCTTTTGCGGCGGCTAGATCTGCTTTTGATGCTAGCAATTCATATTCAGCCATTTTTACATCCGGCCTATTACTTAGCAAATCAGTTGGAATCCCCAAGATAAGCTTATCGGGGCTATTTTTTAGATAATTTTTATTTCGACGGATATGCTGAGGATATCGCCCTACTAAAATATTAAGCCTATTTTCTGTTTCAGTGATTTGTTGCAGTTGATAATATTTTATAACCTTGATATTATTAACTTGAGCCTCAAATTGCTTTACGGCCAGTTCGTTTGATTTTGCTGCCTGTTTCATAATTCTGATCAGCTCTAAAGCATCTTCCTGAATTTTTATATTCTTATCTAAAATGTCTATTGAAAGATCAAGAGCAAGCAGTTCATAATAGTTATTGGCTATTTCTGCAACCAGATTGGTAATGACAACATTTTTATATTCAACACTTCCCAAAAGTCTTGCAATAGCTGATTTTTTCTGATTTTTTAATTTTCCAAAAACATCAATCTCCCATGATGTTTGGAGTCCAACAAGATAATCGGGAAGGTTTTTAGGAATATTTTTGTCTTTATATATAGGTGTGCCGGCATTACCTGCACCATCCATTGTATATTGTCCGAATCTATTAATCCCTGCTCCTGCAACAAAATTTAAATTAGGTAATAATGCGCCGTGTGCTTGCTTTGCTAAGGCTTGAGATTTTTTAATATTCTCTGTTGCAATCAGTACGTCGAAGTTATCATACAAAGCACTATCTATTAAGGATATTAGGTCAGGATCTTTATAAAAATCAGCCCATTTGGGTAATTTTATATTCATACTATCCTTCTCATTATCATTATCATAAGCTTTGGGTAAAAGATTATTTCCAAGTTTAGGTTCTGATACTTTGGAGACATTACAGCTGCTTAGAGAAAACACTACTCCCAGAACCGAAAGAGTTATGATTATTTTGAATTTATTTTTCATTTTAAAAATCTTCAGTCAAAGGTTCAACTACATGTTCGGAGTTAAATTGGTCCGCTATGGTAGCAAAGACAACATATAAGCCTGGGATAATAATAATTCCGAATAAGGTTCCAAACAACATGCCCCCAGCAGCAGCTGCACCTATTGTTCTGTTTCCTGTTGCTCCAGCACCTGATGCGATGAGCAGGGGAATCAATCCTGCGATGAATGCAAACGATGTCATTAATATAGGTCTAAGTCTGGCTACGGCACCTTCAATAGCCGCTTTAAATGGGCTTGCTCCTTCCTTATGTTTCAGGGAAGCGAATTCGACAATCAGGATTGCATTTTTACCAAGCAGGCCAACGAGCATAACTATAGCAACCTGAGCATATATATTATTTTCCAAACCTAAAAGATAGAGAAGAAAATAAGCACCAAAGATTCCGACCGGCAATGATAATATAACAACTAATGGAAGTAAGAAACTTTCATATTGTGCCGATAAAAGAAGGTATACAAAAAGTAAACAAATCACAAAGATATAAATCGATTGGTTTCCAGTGGAAACTTCATCCTGTGTCATACCTGCCCAAGCAATGTCATATCCTGGAGGCAATTTTTCTTTGGCAGTTTCTTTAATTGCAGTAATAGCATCACTGCTACTGTATCCATCCGCTGGACTACCGTTTACTTCTGCTGAAGTATACATATTATATCGGGTAATCTGATCTACACCATATGATTTTTTTAATTCTGCAAATGCTGAAAGAGGAACCATCTCAGACCTATCATTTTTCACATATAATTTCAGTAGGTCCTCAGGTTTTGCTCTGTATTCAGGTAATATTTGTACCATTACTTTATACATCATTCCGAATTTTAAAAAATTGGTAGCATATTCACTTCCTAACATTGTTTGAAGGCTTCCCAGTGCGTTTTCGACGGTTACTCCCTTTTGAGCTGCCTTATCATAATCGATATTCAACATATATTGAGGGTAGCTGGCATTAAAGTTTGTAAATGCAGAGGCAATTTCAGGTCTTTCTTTTAGGTCTTTTTTAAACTTATTGACAATATCCTCCATTTGTTTCATATTGTCAGTTCCCGTTTTGTCTAGCAAACGAAGTTCAAAACCACTGGCATTTCCATAGCCGGGAACTGTTGGGGGTGGGAAAATTTCGATTTGAGCATCTTTTATATGGCTGATCTTTTCTTTTACCGTTTCAATGACTTGCTCTAGTGATTCATCTCTTTCCTCCCAATTTTTCAAATTAATAAGGCATGTACCATAAGTAGCTCCCGTACCTTTGGAAAGAATATTGGAACCGGCCATTGTAGATATCGATCTTATTGCTGGGATGTCTTTACATACTCTCTGGATTTCATTGACTACCGCATCTGTACGTTCCAGAGTGGATCCTGCAGGTGTTGTTACACTTATATAAAATGTTCCTTGGTCCTCATTGGGAATAAAACCAGCAGGCAGTATTTTGTTTAATAAACCTGTTCCAAGGCAAAATAATATCAGAGCGATGAATGTGATAAGTTTTCTATTAATTATTGCAGAAAGTATTTTTTTGTATTTTAACGAAAGATGGTCATAGCCTTTGTTAAATTTTGTGAAAAACTTTTTTAATAAGCTGTTTTTCTCTTTATTATGTGAACCCTTTAAAAGAATAGCACAAAGGGCAGGTGTTAAAGTGAGTGCACCAACTCCAGAAAGTATAATTGAAATTGCCATTGTTACAGAAAACTGTTTGAAAAAAATTCCCACAGGTCCTGACATGAAAGCTGCAGGAATAAATACGGCAGCCATTACCAGAGTAATTGCCATAATTGCACCGCTTATTTCTTTCATTGCCGCTGCCGTCGCTTGTTTAGGTGGTAAGCCTAAATCTAGTTTGGCATGTACTGCTTCCACAACAACAATAGCATCGTCAATTACGATTCCAATGGCAAGAACCATTGCAAATAATGTAATTAAATTTAATGAAAAACCAAAAAGATTCATAAAAAGAAAGGTGCCGATAAGGGATACTGGTACAGTAATCGCCGGGATAATGGTCGACCGAAAATCCTGTAAAAATAGATAGACAACTAAAATAACTAATATTAATGCCTCAATCAAAGTTTTGATTACTTCATGTACGGAAGCATCAAGGAATTTTGAAACATCATAACTGACTTCGTAATTCATTCCTTTTTTAAAAGTTGTATCTTTAATCTCAGCCAAACGTTTTTTAACTTCAGAAATAACTTCTCTTGCATTAGAGCCCGGAAGCTGTTTTAACTGTATTGCTGAAGCGGGTTTTCCATTCATTTTAGTATTAATATCAAAAAAGCTGGTTCCGAATTCGATATCTGCTACATCTTTAATCCTTAAAATTTCACCCGATTCGCCGGCTCTGACTGGAATCTGCTCATACTGTTCAACGGTATTAAAACGACCGCTGTATTTTACTACATATTGCAAAGACTCAGCTTTCTTTTCATTACTTTCTCCAACTTTTCCTGGTGCGGCTTCAATATTTTGAGCTTTAAGTGCTTGGCTGATATCAGATGTTGAGATACCATAGTTTAACATTTTGTCAGGCTTAAGCCAGATACGCATTGCATATTCTTTTGCCCCTACAACATCAACAAAGCCAACCCCTTTAATACGTTTAAGCTCAGGAAGAAGGTTAATGTCTGCAAAGTTGTACAAGAATTTTTCTTCCATTGAAGGATCATTGCTGAAAACATCAATGTACATCAGTATTGCATTTTCTTCCTTTGCAATTTTAACTCCATTTTTTATAACTTCTTCAGGAAGTTCACCCATCACTGCCGAAACTCTGTTTTGGACATTAACAGCCGCAATATCAGGGTCCACACCTACTTCAAATATAATTTGAACAGTTCCGGTTCCATCATTACCTGCATCACTTGACATATATTTCATTCCCGGAACCCCATTTATCGCCCTTTCCAAAGGTACAACTGCAGCCTTGGTTACTGTTTCGCTGTTTGCTCCGGTATATTCTACCGTTACGTTCACTGATGGAGGTGCAATATTGGGAAACTGCGTCATGGGTAATTGCACTAAGGAAAGTAATCCCAATAGTAATATAAACAGGGATATAACGATCGAAAGAACAGGTCTTCTTATGAATTGTTGTACCATTTAGTTATTTTTAAGTTGAGTCATTATTTTATTCCATGATAATTTTTCAGGTATGATCTTGTCACCTTCTTGCAGGGATTGAACACCCTCATATATAATATTATCAGAAGAGTTTAAATTATTGCTTTCAACAATATAAAAATTAGGTATACGATGGAGTATTGTTATTTCTTTAGATTGTGTTGTTCCTTTGCTGGTTATCGTGTATACATAATTTTTTTCCTGTACTTCGTATGTTGACTTTTGAGGAATTAAAATGGCATTATTGACTGAAATCGGTAAAATTATTTTTGCACTCGATCCATGTTTAAGTAGACCTTCAGAATTTGAAAATTTGGCTCTCAAAGTAACAGTTCCGGTACTGTCATCAAGTTCACTTAATACTGTTTCTATTTTTCCCAGATGATTTAAAGCTTTATTATTGGCAAGAAGCAGTGAAACCTTATTTTCTCGATTTAATATGTTGCTCTCATTCAAATCAAGAAACTCTTTTTCAGATACATTGAAATATGCATAGACAGAACTGTTGTCTGAGATTGTTGTCAAAAGTGTTCCCTCGTCCACCAGACTGCCCTGCTTATTGGGAATTCTGTTAATTATACCATCAAAAGGAGCTCGAATATTAGTATATGACAGATTGATATTAGATGTTGTAATATTGGCTTTTGACTCATTAATGCTGGCCTTTAGTACATCTACTTTTGCCTGGGCCAATGCCAGTTCCGACGGAGATAAGATTTTTTTATCAACAAGAATTTTTGTATTTCTGTATTCAGTAATAGCAGAGGATAGCTCGGCAGTATTAGATGCTAATTGTGCTTTTGTTTTTTGCAATTCGGTTGTAAATTCTTTACTGTTAATAGAAAATAAAAGTTGTCCTTTTTTAACAAATTGACCTTCATCGACATATATTTTCTCAATATAACCTCTTGCTCGTGTACGAAGTTCTACATTTTTTAAAGATTGAATATCTGCTACAAATTCTTCAGAAATAACAGTATCTTTCTTTATAGGTGTAATTACCGGAAATTTTTCAACACTTGTTATTTTTTCTTTATTTTTTGAATTGCAGGAGTACAATACTATAATAGGGCATATTAATAACATCGTCATACTTGGCACTTTATTTAAAAGGCCAGTTGTTG
>NZ_JALAHD010000266.1 GCF_022712095.1 Chryseobacterium sp.
TCCTGGAATTAAGATATTATTTAATAAAATCATAAAGAGCCTTGAAGAACTGAGGGTATACTTCTATATGCGGAAGATGTCCTACATTCTCAATTTCCACCAGCTTAGCTCCGGGGATTTCTTTCTGAGTTTTTTTTCCAAGTTCCTGATACTGCCCCATCTTAGGCTGAAGTTCTTTAGGGGCTCTATCCTTTCCTATCGCTGTCCTGTCACGCGTCCCTATAATCAATAAAGTAGGTACTTTAATGTTTTTAAATTCATAGCATACTGGTTGGTTATAAATCATATCAGAGGTTAAGGCAGCATCCCAGGCTACCTTCGGATAATCCTTATGAAGCGTCCATCCTGCTATCAAATCCAGCCAGGGCTGATATTCATCTTTCCATTTGTTATCATAATAAAACCTGAGTTGATAATTTTTATAAGTTTCCGCCGTATTTTTCAATTCGGATTGATATGCCTGATCAATAGTTTGATAAGCAGCAAAGGTTTTATAGTCTTCAAGTCCTATAGGGTTCTCCAATATCAATTTCTCAACTCTTTCAGGATAAAGTAGGGTAAAGCGTGTTCCGACCATCCCTCCCATAGAATGCCCGAGTACAATTATTTTATCAATCTTAAGTTCATCTAATATTCCCTTTGTATTATCTGCCAACTGTGAAAAAGAAAATTGATAACTCTGAGGTTTTGAGGATTTACCAAACCCTATCTGATCTGGAATTATCACCCTAAAGCCCTTATCTGACAGATCTTTTGCCGTCTGTTCCCAATAAGCTCCATTAAAGTTTTTCCCATGTAAAAGCATGATCGCTTTTCCATTTGGTTTTTTAGGTTTCACATCCATATAAGCCATTTTCAGGTCTTGTTGTTGAGATTTCAAATCCAGAAAGTGAACTTCATAAGGATATTTATAATTGGAAAGTGTAGCATCCAGAGGCTTTACCTGAGCCAATAAACCTTCTGAAAATACCGAACACATAATTACAACAAATGTATTTCTAAAATATTTCATACGTTTTTTATGATAAAATTAAAAAAAACGCTTCAAAAGAAACGGTTTTCATTTATTTTTTTATGGTAAAGATTCAACAATCAGAATTTCTTTTTTGGAAGGTAAATTCATTAAAACAATCGCAAACAGAATCAAAGCAATTCCCATCCACTGGACCCATAATACTTTTTCTCCTAATAAAATATAAGCCATCATTACGGAAACCGGAAGCTCCAAAGAGGAAACGATACTTCCCAACCCCAATCCTGCATGAGGAAATCCTATATTAAATAAAATAGGCGGTATAATAGTTCCAAAAACTGCTAAAATAAGTCCATAGGTCCACAAAATAGAATAATCAAATGGTCGGATATGCTGCGTATTCTCCGTAAAATTCAAATAAACAGATTTTAGCCCGTCAGAATACAAGGGTCCAATCTGCGCAAAGAATAAAAATAAAAAAACGACAATTGCTCCTCCACATAACATAATCAGACTTTTTCTGAAAACAGGAAGGTGGGTTGCGATTGTATTTGATGTAAACATAGTCATTGTATACGATGCTGCTGCAAGCAATCCCCAGAAGATCCCATGCCAGTCCAGATGAATATCCTGATTGATAATATTAGTAGCCAAGCCGGTTCCCAACAGAACAATCATAGTAGCTATAATTTTTCTAAAACTCGGTAATTTTTTATTCAGAAAAGCTTCAACGACTACACTGAACCAAACCGATTGCATCAGTAAAACTATCGCTATGGAAACATTAATATACTGAACCGCCAGATAATAAAACAAACTTGTAAACCCCATTGAAGTTCCTGCTAATACCAGCATTCTTACTTCTTTCCCCGTGGGTGAGGGCAAACTTTGTTTTGATGTTAAGGTCTGAATAAAGTTCAGCAGTAAAAGCCCAACCAATCCCAACATAAACTGCGAAGTAGTAACTTCAGATGTGGTATACCCCTCCTTATAAGCCATCTTCACAAACGTAGCTAACATACCATAGATACTGGCACCTAACCCTACAAATAATACTCCTTTTATTATATTTCTCTTCTCCATAATTTTTTTCGCCCCGCAAATTTACAATATAATCTCTGATTACTGGGTTTATCTTATTAATAAAAAAAGAACGTCTCCTTAGAAACGTTCTTTTTATTTGTTATCTCTATTTCAGTCTATTTCTTAACAATGATTTTGGATGTTGCATCAAAACCCAGTCCTTTAATTTTTACCAGATAAGCTCCATTGATTAACCTGTCTGTAGAAATCGCCTTTTTAGAGTCTGGTGAGATTTTATCTTCTGAAGACACCAATTTACCCGTCATATCATAGATTTCAACATTAACTTTTCCTAAGGTATTACTTGGGAAATTAATGTAAAATTCATCCTTAGCAGGATTAGGATAGATAGAAATATTATTTTTTACTGTTTTTGTTTCTTCTGTAGCTAATATACAATCAGAAGGAACTGTAAAGTCCTCGGTCTGATCATTAATGTTTGTTTTACTTCCAGCCAAGGCATTTACACCAAGCCCTCTTTTTGCAAACACCCTCCATATCATACATTTATCTGCTCCTCCGGTTGTTGCCAGATCAGCAGCAACTATTGCATCTCTACCATTTAAAAAAGTAGGATTACAACCCTGAAGCTTTAAAGCATCTGTTACAAGTTGTAATATCCTTGTACTACCATTTGTTGTATTGGCTGTTACATCCGAAGAATATCCATATTTGGCAACGTATTCCCAATGTAGATCCCACAACATAGACGCCCAGATAAATCCTATTGAATGTACATTCGGAACAAGTGCTCCATTATTATTTATATATTCAAGGCCATTAGTATCTCCATACGTAAAGTCATTGATTGCAAAATTCGGAGAATATTTTGCCGGTCTGATTCCTCCTCCTGATATCGGCTGGCCCTCTGCATAAGTCCCTATACCTCTTGCTACGGATGCATTATCTCCTGGTTGATTGGTCAACATTAAAGCAAAGAAATCTGACCAACCTTCACCCATTTGCTCTTTATCAGCAGAAGAATTTAAACAGGCATAACCTGTTCCTGTCATCCTATTTGAAATCCCATGTCCATATTCATGAATAACGATTCCGTTATCAAAACTTCCATCCGGAGTCATTGCTGTAGCAGGATCATTTTTTAGAGTAACATTTACAGTGGTATTTGTTGTTAAATTACTTTTTATGTATTCACCTTCTGCATTGGTAATTAAAACGGAAGGAATTATTATGGTAGCATCTGTTCCCGACATTCCTCCCACTGCCCCGGAAGTAGGCGCATTATAAATAATCGCCGCGATTGCCCCTGCATTTTGAGCATTCTTAACTTTAACCGTAAAGTTACATGTCCCTCTTTCCACTAAACCTATTTTTCCGGTTAATGAGCCTGCAGGTAGTGCTGTACAGCCATCAATTACAGAAGCTAGCTGAACATTCCCGGTAACACCTACAGCATCTAGAGGAGCCCCAAATCCTGCAATTCCTGTTACAGGCAAACGGGAGGTAGCTGCACTCGGTGCATTATAGAAAAACAGCTGATTAACCGGAGACCACATGTACATCTGCATCCAGCCGTTATAGTTATCAGGAGGAGAGCTAAAGTTAGCATTATCAGTTCCTCCTCCATCCTGAGCTTCTGCATACACGCTATCATCATCCATCCCTCCTAATCCCCAATTGTTTTGCTGGAAATTCTTGGCTGTTTCCGTAAACCCAAATTTATAAAATATATCATGTACCCTGTTATTAATATAAAACAGATTAGTAATAGAAGCCATTTGGTTATAACCCGATGTACCATTGATATTAAATGGAAAATTAAAATTTCTTGAAGCTCCCCCATCTGCTGACAGTCCCGGAGCATCCATATCTGCCGTATCTTCATATGCATACACATTATTTCCACGGGTATAAGTATAATGATTGATCCCATCAGAATGCCACCCTTCTGGAGAAGAAGCTAAAATCCAAGGATTGGAAACTGTAGACCTGGATCCAAAAGTAGGGGCTTCTAAAGGAGTTGCAAATATATTATAAGAGGCAGGATCAGGTGTCAGTAGTACCAAATTCTGATCATTACTTTTTGGTGCAGGTCCTGCTGCCTGTGCATGCTGATGAAAGTCATGAGACTCCGACTGATAAGCTCCCGGTGCAAAATTACAGGATAATGTAAGATTAATCTTTTCTATAATTTCACCATTAGCTGCATCTACCAGAATATTCCAGTAATTGGCAGATTTAGGTTCCTTTATCATATATTCATAAGCCAAACGCAATTGATTTTTACCATCATTTACGTATACCAATCTCTGCTTGGCCACCTTTCTGTCATTTTTAGTTTTTTCAAAGAAACCAACAATAGGAAGAGTTGCCACTTCATCTTTCCCAAGGTTACTGGCTATTTTCTGCAATGCCATACTTCTATCAACAGAAACATTAGCAGGGGCTGAAACTGTATAATCTTTTATAAAATTATCTGTATAATAAACAATTTTATTATCCCGGATAAGAGCTGTTCCCACAGAACTGTGAACAAGGTAACCATTATAGGTCTGTTGAAATTTAACTACATTTCCGTTGAGCGTTCTGGAAGCATCAACATTGTCAATAACAAAGTTGGTAAGATCAGACTTTTTATATTCTCGGAGTTTATTTTGGGTAATATAGTCTTTAATAAGTTTCTCATTATCCTGAGAATACAAATAAGACGAGTGAAATACTGAGAATACAGCAA
>NZ_JALAHD010000267.1 GCF_022712095.1 Chryseobacterium sp.
GGACAGGGCAACCCGAAAGCTCGCTTTTATATTATACCAACTATTATATAGAATCAAAGAAAGAAACAATTTGCTATTCTACCTATAAAAGATATAAGGTCTTCTACAATTTATTGGAAAGGTTTGAAGGAGTTACATCGAAAAGATTATATGTGGAAAGAATAGATTCGGATTTTATTAATGAGCTTATTGTCTTCGGAAAAGAAGAAGAATATAGTGAAAATACAATATATAGGACTATTCACTTTGTGAAAACGATTCTGAATTTTGCGGAAAGAAAAGGTTTGAGCACCCGAGTAAAAGAATTTGAAATTCGCAGAGAAAAACAGCATAAAGAAATGGTAACCCTCACAGAGAGTGAAATTAATCAAATTAAATCTACCAACGTTCCGGAAGAATTAAGGGCTGCAAAAGATTGGCTGTTGATCAGCTGTTATACAGGGCAACGATTTTCAGACTTTATGTGTTTTTCTACTGAACAGCTGGTGAAGATAAATGGAAAAGTATGTGTGAATTTTATTCAGCAAAAAACAGGAAAAGAGATTTTTCTTCCTCTGCATCCCATTGTTTTAAATATTATTCAAGAAAATGGAAACTCTTTCCCAAAGCCTATGAGTATACAGCATTATAATGAAAATATAAAACAGATCGCGAGACTTGCTGGGCTCAATTATTTTCTGAAAGCTAAAAAACGTATAGGTCATAGAATTAAAAACCTTTCGATTCCCAAATGGGAATCACTTACTAGCCATATCGGAAGGCGCAGTTTTGCAACCAATTTTTATGGTAAGATTCCTACTCCTTTACTGATGGAAGCAACTGGTCATGGTACTGAACAGATGTTTTTACGATATATTAATCCTGTGGATAAAGATCGTATAATGAATCTTGGAAATTATTTTAACAAGATGTATGAAGAGCATTTGTAAGGGCCAGCTTACTATGTTGATTTTAAATTAACGGTAGTCACTGGCTATAATTTATCATATGTTTCTGGGGTGACCTCAGCCTTTTATCAAATATAATTTTTTTTTAATTTTTATTTAATTTATATATAAGGTTCCATCAATATATCCTTAACATGTTGATTTTATATTTGTTGCATAAACATGATTTATATGAACAAAAAAATCAATAAGTTAATTGTATTGGTTACTTCTTCGATGATTTATGTTCCGGTGTTTGCACAAACTGATAAAGCAAAACAGGACACAATTCATAATATTTCGGAGGTAGTGGTCACTGCGATGGGGGTGAAAAAAGAAGTTAAAAAACTGGGCTATGATGTTACAGAAGTAAAAGGAGAAGCCGTAAATAAAGTAAGGGCGGCTAATCCTATTAATGCACTGGCTGGTAAAGTTGCCGGTCTGAACATTGGTGCAAGCACGGAAATGCTGGGAAGACCCGAAATTGTCCTCAGAGGAAGCAAAGATCTGCTTTTTGTAGTGGATGGAGTACCGATTAATTCGGATACCTGGAACCTCAGTCCTGATGATGTGGAAAGCTATTCTGTATTAAAAGGACCTAATGCTGCAGCCCTCTATGGCTTTCGCGGAATTAATGGAGCCATTGTTATTACCACTAAAAAAGGAACTAAAAATAAAAGAGGCTGGACCGTTGATTTTAATTCATCAACCATGTACGATGTGGGTTTCATAGCACTTCCTGAAAGTCAACATGAATATGGAAGAGGTACAGGATTTAAATATTCTTATGGGAATGTACTCTACGATAATACCCAGCGTTTACCAGAATGGGGCCCACGTTTCGAAGGACAACCAATTCAGCAGTATGACAGTCCGTGGGATCCTGTAACGCAGGTAAGAGGAGCGACGCCATGGCTCGCCAGGGGAGTCAATAATTTTGAGAATTTTGTAGAGACCGGAGTTACCAGTACCAACAATATATCTTTGGCTGCGTCAGGTGAGAATTATGATGCAAGACTTTCTTATACTCATTTGAATCAAAAGGGAATGTTTCCGAACACTAAACTGAATGCCGATAATTTTAGCATTAATCTCGGCTATAAATTGAATGACAGGATCCGATTTGATGGAAGCTTAAATATGAGCTTGCAATATTCTCCTAATATTCCGGATGTTAATTATGGACCTAACAGTTACATCTATATGTTCAAAGTGTATGGATCATCGGATTATGATATTAATGATTTGAAGGATATTTACAGAGGACCCCAAGGAGTCCCGGATTTGATGCAGTATTCTGCCGAATATGGAAGACTTAACAGCGCTTGGTTTATGGCGAACGAATGGTTGAGGTCCCATCAAAAAACAGATATTTACGGATATTTGAAAGCGACTTATAAGATTAATGACCATATGAGCCTTAGTGCCAGATCACAGGTGACAACATGGAACCAGACTCGCACCGAAAAGGTGCCGCCTTCTACTAATCTTAATGACTATGTTCCATGGTACAGCTTCGGGTGGTATGGAGATTACAGGATTGATAAAAGAAACGTCCTGGAGAATAATACGGATATTTTGCTTACCTTCGGTAAAGATTTTGGCAACTGGAATATTTCCGCTTTGGGAGGAGCCAATATGAGGTTGTTTAAATATGACTCAGATTGGGAAACCACCAAAGGACTCGCCATTCCCAAACTCTATACATTATCCAATACAAAAGCTGCCGGATTGGCCTATTCCTGGGGATCACAGATGCAGGTATACAGTGCCTATTATTCTGTTGACTTTGGGTATAAAAAATACTTTAATATCAATACGACAGGAAGGGTAGACAATTTGTCCACTTTGCGTAAGGGATATAATACCTTTTTTTACCCTTCAGCCTCTATAAGTTCAGTAATTACAGATTATGTAAACCTTGGAAAAACTCTTTCATATTTAAAGGTCAGGGGATCATTTGCAGATGTAAAAGGAGCGCTTACTTCATCCAATATAGGATCCGCATATATGGCGGTAACCGGAAATACCCTGAACTCGGGACTGCTTCATTATGGATCAGAGCTATATACTTCGTATGACGGACCTACGTATGCCAATCAAAATGCTTATTCCAATAACAACTATTACAACGGAACAGCTTCAATTGACTACAGTTCGGTGATAGCCAATCAGAATCTGGAACCCTATAAAAGGATTTCCTACGAAGCAGGAGTGGACCTGAAGCTTTTTAAAAACAGAATCGGCTTGGAAACAACTTATTTCCGAACGATCAATGGACCTCAGATTTTTGCCATTGGAAATGCTCCGTCTGTAGGACAAAGCTATCATAATATTAATGGGGTGACCACATTGAATCAGGGCTTCGAAGTAAGTCTTAATGCTAATATTCTAAAAAACAAAAGCGGCTTTGGCTGGAATCTGTCGGCCAACTGGAGTACTTATAAAGAAACACTAAAAGAAATTGCAGAAGGATATGATGAAATTTGGCTTAATGGGCACAATTATAAACCGGGAGAACGCATGGATGCTTATTATGGGACAAAATTGGTGCGAGACGGCCAAGGAAATGTAGTACATACCACGGCAGGTCTCATATATCAGGCACCTAGTGGGCAAAGCCAAAATGGGTTCCTCGGTTATCTGAATCCTGATTATTCTGTCAGTATTACCAATAATCTGACCTATAAAAACTGGGCCCTTAGTTTTCAATGGGATGCCAGGGTGGGAGGAAAAGTATATGATTTTTTATATGCCCAGGCTATGAACGGAGGGACGGCCTATGAATCCGTAAGTGGAGCTTTTGGAGATGCACGGTACAATGAATGGATATCTTTAAGAGATCAGGGAATCATCAGCCCCAGCTATGTAGGACAAGGGGTTGTGATTACCTCCGGGACACCTAAGTTTGAAAACGGACAGATCGTCAATCTCCATGAACTTACTTTCGGTCCGAATACAACAGCTGTGACAGTACAGAGCTATGTAACCAATTTATATAATAACACGGAGTATTTTATGATTGATAGGACGTTTGCTAAATTAAGAGAAGCCAGCCTGACCTATAGTTTTCCAAAGGAATTTTTGGAAAAGACCTTTTTAAGATCATTAAGTGTATCCCTTATCGGAAGGAACCTCCTTTATTTTGCCAAAAGAAAAGATATGGATATGGATTCTTATGCTGCAGGATACAACTCTGCTGATAGGACGGCAAGCGGAGGAAAAGGTTCGGTAGGATTACAGAGTACCTCTACCAGAACTATAGGATTAAATGTAAACATAGGCTTTTAACCTTTTAAAAATTCAATATGAAAAATAAATTAGTATATAAGATTTTTATTTTATTACCCGTATTATTGTGTATTAATAGCTGTAATAGGGATGACAGTTTGCTGGATAATCCGAATACAAGATCAGAAGAATCACTCATTCCGCCAACACTGATACTGAATCATATCACATCCAACCTGATCAAATCCGAAGAAATGCCTTTTAATCAGGCAGCCAGGACCAGCCAGTTTTATGTAAGCAACTACTCCTATTATTGGGGAGCCAATTCCTATAGCTGGACGACTACGGATGATGAATATGACATCTACCTGTACGCGCAGAAGATGAGCGAGCAGGCACAAAAACTCGGAGACGATACCCGGTTTAATTTTTATAAAGCTTTATCCAACTTTTTTAAAGCTTATTCATCAATATGGCTGTCACAGAGAGTTGGTGATATCCCTATGAAAGAAGCGGGGAATTCTTCAAACCTGACACCGAATTATGATACCCAGAAAGAAGTTTATAAACAATCTCTGGATTTATTAGAAGAAGCCAATACTTTATTAGGTAAGATCAACACTACATTTCCTAATCTGAAAAATACAGTGGCAGACCAGACCGGTGATATTTTTGGACTGACTTATTTCCAATGGCAAAAGCTGATCAATACTTATGAACTCAGAATTTTAATCAGTCTGAGTAAAAGGGCAACAGATACTCCCGATCTTAATATACCGGCTAGATTTGCAGAGATATTAACAAACACCGCTCAATATCCCATAATGCAATCGAATAATGATAATATGCTTTATAAATTTAATAGGGATTATAATCCTTATCCTATTTATACAAGACGGTCCTATACCTATGGAGCCAATATTGGCAAAACCTTGCTTGATATTACCACTTCAACGAAAGATCCGAGAACATTTATTTTTGCTACTCCGGCTCCGGCAAAATACAAAGTTGCCGGGGTATCGATATCGGACTTCTCAGCCTATGTGGGAGCAAGTACAAATACTGCGCAGTCTGTTCTTTTTGCCGCAACTGATACTTCTGGTAATACCGTTTCAGATAAAGGAAATTACTCTTATATTAATTATAAAAGATATTTTTCTTCTCAGGACGGATCAACTGCGGAGCCTTATATAGTAATAGGATATCCTGAATTGTGTTTCAATATTGCGGAGGCGATTAACAGGGGATGGGTTGCCGGTGATGCTGCATCATGGTATTCAAAAGGGATTAATGCTTCCCTGTCTTTTTATGGATTAACCAATGGCCAGTCTTTCGAAATAGGTGATCGTTTGGGAGGAACCATCGGAACTGTAACTATTAATACAGATCAGTTCCTAAACAATTCGGAGGTGATATATAAGGGAAATAATTCCGAAGGATTAAAGCAAATCATTTTACAGAAGTATGTGTCATTATTCTGTAACTCAGGATATGAAGCTTTTTATAATTGGAGAAGAACGGGCTTCCCTGAATTTCAGCAGGGCGGAGTAGGTATTGGAACACCTAATAATCAGCTGCCTTACAGGTGGATGTATCCGCAGGGGGAAATTACTTATAATGCTTCCCATTATCAATCGGCAATACAATCTCAATACGAAGGCTCTGATGACATATCGAAGCTGATGTGGCTTCTGAAATAAAAATATTTTTATTTTTTACATTTCTTTCTCTGCTATAATGATGGACAGGTTTATTCATCATTATAGCTTTTTCGTGAGTAAAAAAAATAAA
>NZ_JALAHD010000268.1 GCF_022712095.1 Chryseobacterium sp.
ACTTTACTCAAAAACTCATGTGTAATTCCAAGATAAGATGCTACCTGTTGCTGAGTAAGACGTTGTTCTATAGAAGGATATTTAGCAATAAATTCAAGGTACCGTTGATCTGCAGTTGTATGTAAAGTTGAAAAAATTCTTTTTTGTAAAGAGACAGAAGCTTGTTGATTCATTATCCTGAAAAGCTTTTCTACTTTAGGTATGGTATGGTATAAATATTCTTTATCTTTTTTGGAAATCATCAATATTTCACTGTCTTCCAATGCTTGTATGTTTAAAAAGCTAGGAACATTGTTAATTAGGCTATTCACATCAGTGATCCACCAATCTTCTGCTGCGAAATATAAAACCCTTTCCACCCCATCTTCGGTTAACTTATATACTTTGAAACATCCTTTGTTCACAAAACCTTCAAAATGGCAATAATCTCCTTCTTTCAAAATGATTTCTCCTTTTTTTATTTTCTGTGGTCGAAAAGGAGCAATAAAACTTTGAAATTCGTCATTTGAAAGCTCTGTATACTTAGCAATATTATTTTGAAGTAACTGATACACGATATGGAATCTATTTATTATACATAAAAGTAAAGATATCAAAACGATATCTTTACAAAATTATTAATAATCTTAATAATAAATATTTATTTCAACTTATATTATCTACACTTATTTATCTATGAGTTGTTTTGTCATTATTACTTCAGCATATAAATTATTTAATGCTGCCATTCCGGCAAGATAGGATTGATTGATATCTTCAGCTTTAATTATTTTTCCATGTAGCTCTCTATCTCTTGTTGCAACAGCATCTCCGATTACTGTATTACTAAAATTAAAATCCATTGCTGCTCTTACTGTAGAGTCTACACAAACATCTGTCATCATTCCGGTAATTATAAGTTTTTTAATTCCTTTTGATTTAAGGTATTCCAATAAATCTGTTTCTCTGAAACTATTGGGATAATATTTGGTAATTACTTTTTCGCCTTCTTTTGGTGAGACAAGAGTATTAATCTCTGCACCCAGAGTATCAATCATAAAAAAAGAAGCATTAGGCGTTGGATCAATATGTTGAATATGAATAACAGGTAATTGGTGACTGCGGAAATACGTAAGAATCTGTTGTATATTCTCGCCTGCTTTTTCTGCATTTACCAATTCCATTTTTCCTTTCGGAAAGTAATCATTTTGTACATCAATAATTAATAATGCGGTATTGTTCATATATTTAAATTGTTAAAATTAATAAGAATTATAGCCTCAGTAAGTTAATCCTGTTTCGAGTTAATATTTAATTCAGGGTTGTACACTCTTTAATACTACACTTCATATGTTTAATCGATTATGGCAACAAAATTAGAAACAATTCTTGTGTCAGACATTGAACTAGTTCAAAAAATGCAAATAATTTTAAATCCGGAGTCATCATTTTTTTGAGTCTTAAATGTTTAAGAAGAATTACATGTTTTTTTGATATCAAACCGGAATCGAAACCTCTTTTCAGAAAAAAAAGATTCATTTAGTGTCGAAAAAACATTAAATTTGCCCTCATTGAGATTATGGACAAAAAGACACAAAAACAACAACCGGGATCGCCTGACAAGGGCAAAATTTTATCAAAGCCACGTATATTTTTCGGGCTTACTTTTGTACTTTTAGCGTTTGTTCTTGCCTTTTCATTTATTTCTTATCTAATGAATTGGAAAGCCGACCAGAGTCAGGCAGGAACCATGACCGATAAAACAATTAAATCTTCCAATATTTTTGGTAAAGTCGGAGATTGGCTGGGAAATATTTTTATTTTTGAAAGTATAGGAATTGCTTCTTTCATCATTGCCTTTTTATTTTTGGTGATGGGAACCCTTATTTTAAAGAAGAAAATTTTCAAACCATGGAAAACAATTGGCCATTCTTTGTTTTTCATCTGCTGGCTTCCAATATTCTTCGGTGCTATTACAAAAGGACAGGGAGTTTTAGGAGGAGTTTATGGTTATCAGATCATGGACACTTTGAATTCTATGATCGGGAGTGTAGGCCTATGGGTAGTATTGGTAGCAAGCATTGCTTTATATTTCATTCTGGAATTTAATCTAAGACCTAGCTCTATTAAAGAGAAGCTCGATAAAATCAATGAAAACACAGTAGGAAGGGTTAAATCCATGATTCCAAGTTCTGATGAAGAATTTAAAGCAGACGAAGAACTGGAAGAAGAAGTTTCAGATAATCTTCAGAATATCTCTGTAACAGATGTTTCCAATACTCATAAAGAAGAAGAACCTATAAAAGGATTTCCGGAGATTCCTGTCTCTACCAACCTTGAAACAATTGTAACTCCTAATAAAACATCTTTTGAGGAAGAAATTAGTACAGCTCAATCTGTTAATCTGAATCTCAAATCAACAGCGGCGGATCTTCCACTTACAAAACCAGAAAATGCCTTTGATACCAAAACTTCGGTATCTGCTCCAAAAGACGATATTAAATTCAATGTCGAGGTAGCTCCTGTAATAGATATTCTGGATGAATCCGATAAGAAATCCCAGGAACTTGTAGAAAAACATGGGCTTTACGATCATAAACTGGATTTGGCTAATTTTCAAATGCCAACAGTTGATCTTCTGAAAGATTATGGAAGTGAGGAAATATCTATTAATAAAGATGAATTAGAAGAAAATAAAAATAAAATTGTCGGTCTTCTTAAAAACTTCAATGTTGGAATTTCTGAAATAAAAGCGACTATCGGCCCTACAGTTACATTATATGAAATTGTACCGGAAGCAGGAATCAGGGTAGCGGCAATTAAGAAACTACAGGATGATATTGCATTAAATTTATCTGCTTTAGGCATCAGAATTATTGCTCCGATGCCGGGAAAAGGAACGATTGGTATTGAAGTTCCGAGAAAAAATCCTACAATGGTGTCCATGCGTTCTGTAATTGCTTCCCAAAAATTCCAGAACTCGGATATGGATCTACCTGTAGTTTTCGGTAAAACCATTTCCAATGAAATATTCATGGCTGACCTTGCTAAAATGCCCCATTTACTGATGGCAGGAGCAACGGGGCAGGGAAAATCGGTAGGGATCAATGCTATTCTTACTTCCCTACTCTACAAGAAACATCCAAGTGAATTGAAGTTTGTAATGGTTGACCCTAAAAAGGTAGAACTTTCCTTATACTCAAAAATTGAAAGACATTATTTGGCAAAGCTGCCTGATGCAGAAGAAGCGATCATTACCGACACCAATAAAGTAATCAATACATTGAACTCATTATGTATTGAAATGGATACCAGATATGATCTCCTTAAAAATGCATTCTGTAAGAATTTAAAGGAATACAATAAAAAATTTACCGAACGAAAGCTTAATCCTGAAAACGGACACCGGTTTTTACCTTATATTGTATTAGTTGTCGATGAGTTCGCTGACCTAATTATGACTGCCGGAAAAGAAGTGGAATTACCTATCGCAAGACTTGCCCAGTTAGCAAGAGCTGTGGGGATCCACCTTATCGTAGCGACTCAAAGGCCATCAGTGAATGTTATTACCGGTATGATCAAAGCTAACTTCCCTGCAAGAGCTGCATTCAGAGTGATATCCAGTGTAGACTCAAGAACGATCCTGGATTCACCGGGAGCAGATCAGCTGATTGGTAAAGGGGATATGCTTTATTTCAACGGAAATGAAATTTTAAGACTTCAATGTGCTTTCGTAGATACGCCGGAAGTAGAAAGAATCGCAGAATATATCGGAGAGCAGAAAGGATATTCTTCCGCCTTTTTACTTCCTGAATATGTTTCTGAAGAATCCACAAGCTCAGCAGGTACTTTTGATCCTAACGAGAAAGATGCTTTATTTGAAGAAGCAGCAAGAATCATTGTATCCACTCAGCAGGGATCGACTTCTATGCTTCAGAGACAGCTTAAATTAGGATATAACAGAGCGGGAAGAATTATGGACCAGCTCGAAGCCAGTGGTATTGTAGGTGGCTTTAACGGGGCTAAAGCCAGAGAAGTACTGATCAGTGATCTTCATTCTTTGGAACAGTTTTTGGAAGATCTGCGTAAATAAAAGCTAAACAGAATATTTAACCTTTGTGGTTATCATATGTCTAATACATTATAATAGTTAAAAATGAAGAATATTATTTCAAAAGTTATATTGGGAAGTTTTGTCGTAACGGCTGCAGGATTTGCAAATGCACAAAAGATAGATGCTAAAGCACAAAAGATATTAGATGATGTAACAGCAAATTATAACGCAAAGAAAAACACCTATTTCAAATTTTCTTTTGGAAGTGGTATTAATGGTGCGGTAACAAAGACTGAGCCGGGAATTTATTATTCCGCGGGAGATAAATACAAATTGAAAATTATGGATACCGAACAGATCTTTGACGGCAACAAAATCTATAATATCAATACAGAGGATATGGAGGTTACAATTGCCAAACCAAACGGAAGCAGTGTAATGTTCTCACCTATCAATTATCTTTCAACTTATAGAAATGATTATAATGTAACTTATAATGGTAAAAAAGTCGTTAACGGTGTAAGTGCTGATTTTATAAAACTCACACCTATAAAAGCTAACGGATTAAAATTTGTATATCTTTTTGTAGACTCTGCTAAAAAGCAGATGATTAAACTGGAACAGTATGGAAATAACAGGGATATTGCAGTAATTGCTATTAAAGAATACAAAGAAAACCAGAACCTGGATCCGAATATGTTTGTTTTTGATAAGAATAAATATAAGAATTACATCATTACAGAATTGTAATTCTAAAAAAGTAATAATATTTAAAAGTCACAAAGTTATTTTGTGGCTTTTTATTTAATTTTGGCGAATGTTTAAAATATTAGATCGGTATATTATAAAAACCTTTTTCGGACCGTTTTTCTTTATATTCAGTGTACTGTTTTTTATATTTATAGTGAATATCATCTGGGTTCAGCTGGGACAGTTTATGGGAAAGGGATTAAGCTATTGGCAGATACTTAAGCTTCTTTTTTACCTTGGAGTAAGTGTTGTGAGTATGGTTTTGCCGTTGACAATACTTTTAGCCAGTATCATGTCCTTTGGTGAATTTGGAGAGCGATATGAACTTGCTGCAATGAAAGCTGCCGGAATTTCCCTGACACGGGTCATGAAGCCTTTGTTAGGAGTTACCATTATTTTATCCATATTACTTTATTTATTTTCCAATAACATTATTCCTGATTTCCAGAGAAAGGCTAAAAATATGCTTTTCAATATTGCTCAGACCAAACCTGCCCTCAACTTTACACCAGGTCAGTTTATCGACCAGATTCCGGGATATATGGTTAAGTTTGACAAAATTTATGGTGAAAACGGAGAAAATATTGAAGGGGTTTTTGTTCATAAAAAAGCAAGTCCTTACGATAACCAACAGTCTATCGTGGCCGAGAAAGGCAAATTCGTTCCGGCTGCCAACAAAAATTTCCTAAAGCTTGTTCTATATAATGGATATGTTTTTGAAGACAATCATGCGGGAAAAGGAGAAAAGATAAGATTAAAACAACCTGATCAAGCTATTAAATTTGATACACTGGTTTCCCATTTTGACATCAGTGACATTATTAATAAAGCCATCGAAGATGAGCAGATAACGGATGATTACCGTTTCCAGACTTATAGAGAATTGAATACAACAATTGCTAAAACAAAAGAAGAAAATAAAAAGTTCTATACTAACGTAACGAGTGATATCCTTAGCCAAACCAATTCAGTGGTGAGCTATATGGATAAAACCAATAAGCCTAAAGCAGCTCCTAAGGCTCAGCTTAAACTGGATAGTGTAAAAAGTGATAAAAAACTGGAAATCATTTATAATGCCTATAACAGATTGGATAATCTGAAATCCTCACTGGATGCAAAAAATAAAGATATATCACCGAATGTAAAATACTTTAGTAAAGTTGTAATTTATCAACAGAGAATCATATCTTATTCTGTCACCTGTATTATTTTCTTTATGATTGGATCCAGCCTGGGATCTATTATCAGAAAAGGAGGAATGGGACTTCCGGTTATTATTGCGATTGTTATTTTCATCATCTTCTATATCATTAATGTAGGAATAGAGAATGTCGCCTGGGGTGGAAATATGAATCCATATCTGGCAGCATGGGTTCCTAATATGATCTTTTTCCCTTTAGGTGTCTGGATGACTTATAAAGCGCTTACCGATTCTCAGCTATTTGATGCAGAAAAATATAAAGCCTTCTTTAAACCAATTATCCAAAAGTTCTCCAAAAATAAAGAACATCAACGATATCAATAAGCAAAAAGCTCTGAAAATTTCAGAGCTTTTTGTTGTTTTATAAATCATTATTTTTCATTTATAAGATTTGTTCTGTTAAGAAACCCTTCAATAAAAAAGCAGATTCATTTTGAATCTGCTTTCTGTATGTTTAAAATCTGAAAATTATACTTTCATAATTTCAGCTTCTTTTGTTTTAAGATGATCATCACAAGCTTTTACATATTTATCTGTAAGACCTTGTATTTCTTCTTCTACTCCTTTAACAACATCTTCAGAAACACCCTCCAGTCTTTTCAGTTCTTTTAAACCATCCTGTCTTGCATTTCTTACTGTTATTTTAGATTGTTCTGTTTCTACCTTAGCTTGTTTTGCCAAATCTCTTCTTCTCTCCTCTGTTAATGGCGGTACATTTAAAATAATGTTATCCCCGTTATTTGAAGGAGCAAAACCTAAATTGGAATTAATAATCGCTTTTTCTATAGCGTTAATAGCTGTTTTATCCCAGGGTTGAATAGAAATTGTCATGGCATCCGGTACAGAAATATTAGCTACCTGTGTAATAGGAGTAGGGGCACCATAATATTCTACCATTACATCCTGAACCATATTTGTAGAAGCACGTCCTGCTCTGATTTTTTGAAATGCATGGTCCAAATGCTTAATAGCAGCATCCATATCCTGTTTTACAGATTCTAATATAAGATCTAATTCTTCCATTATATATTTAAAATTTGATAGGTTACACATTCAATAACATATATTGAAAATAAGTTATTTAAGATTTTACAATGAGGTATTTATTGTTAGTCTATTATTATTCTTTTACTATTTAGTGATGCAAAAATAATGATTGTTTTCGAATTAAAGC
>NZ_JALAHD010000269.1 GCF_022712095.1 Chryseobacterium sp.
GTTTAATTCATCTGTTAAGAAAATATTTTACCTTTCAGATTGAAAAATTAGGTAGTTGCAGATATTGGAAGATTCTTAGTCTTAAATTATTTCATAATCCTAAAAAATCTAATTTGTATTAGAGTAGTTTTCAGCCTTTTTTAGTAGTATTTAAACTGTAAGTAACTGTATACGTCGTTTTTATATTTTTTATTGTTGATTTTTGTTTAGAGTATAACACAATACTTCAATCAAAAACAATAATGGAAACACAACTTAATTGGTTTGAAAGGAAATTATATCCATTAACCAAAGACTACAAAGATTATATCAAATATCATTTTGATTCAGACAAAAATGAAATCAAAGCTCATAATGAGTTACAAAGAAAGTTTCTTGAAGTTTATGATGAAAAATTAAAGAAACAGAAACAGGAAAATAATGTATTCATTATTAAGACACTTAATGAAAACAAACAACCCACTCAGCTCAATCAATTTAATAATGGCTCTTCTACAGTAAAATTCATTGAAGAACTAGATTTCTCATTTAAGAACACTTTTGTACTTAGAGAACCAGTACTCCAAAGAGAAATAGCCATTGATAGTCCTAAGGTTCAAAATAAACTCCTTTCTGATCTGAATGTGTATTTAAGAAAGAATGAATATTCTGGAGAAGAATTATTTCATGAAGGAAAACTCAAAAATAATACTGTAGAGATAATTAGTTCGGAAGATTTTCATATTCCATCTATTCGAGATCAAATCAACCTTTCTGATAAGCAAAAGGAACTTTTTTTAAAAAACGGATTCATTAATATTCCCGATGATAATTACGATGATGAATTAAAGGTTAGTCTTTCTATGAAAGAGGATGGAACAATTTCAGGAATGTGGTCTAGTGGGGAAGAGTTTAGGGTTAATAAAGCAGAGTTATTTCCTGAAATAAAAACAAAAGAGGATATAAATAATTTAAATAATAATCAAAAATCCAATATTATGGAAACAACAGATTTCAATCAACTACAGTACTTAAAAGATCAACTCAAATACCTGGGATTCGGAGAAAGCGAGCAACTTCACAAGGATTTAGAATCCGGTATTAATTCTGCGGAAAAGAAATTTGAAATTCAAACAAATTCAGACAAGGCTTTACCAGGAAATACTATTGATTACGTGTTAAAATATAGTAAATCAGAACAAGGAGGAGTTTTTCTAAATTCTTATGAAGCCAGCCTTACTGATAATAAAGGGGAAAATACTAGTCAAAATTTTAAAGTAAGTAAAGAGAATTCATTCACTGCAAAAGAGGCCCTCAATCTTTTAGAAGGGCGTAGTGTAAAAATAGAGTTTCATAATCCAAAAACAGATGAACGAGAACCTGCTTTTGTAAAGCTAAATTTAAACGAGGATAAAAATGAATATGGAAATTACAATTACCAGACTTTTTATAAAAATTATGGGGTTGATGCTGCTCAAATTGTGGAGAAGTCTAATCTGATCTTCGATTTTCCGGAATATAGAGATAGTACCATCAAGTCTCTAGAAAAAGGAAATGTAGTAAAAGTAAAATTTGAGTTGGAAGATAAAACTATTGAAGGGAAAGCTGTTTTAAATCCACAATACAAAACCCTTAATCTATATGATTCAGATATGAACAGAATTAATACTAATAAACCTTTGCAGGGAATGGAGAATGACAAAAAACATGACAAATCTAATGTACGGGAGCAAAGTAAATCAAGAGGAATTTAATCCAAACATTCACTCATCATTGTAAGCGGTAATTCCTTGGTTTTACCGCTTTTTTAAATTCTAAATATTATGAAAAACACATCCATTTTAGCGATACTATTCTTTGGTTCTGCAACACTTGTTTCCTGTAGAAAAGAAATTAAATCAGAAAAAGGGGCAATTGATATGATATCCAATGTTTATTTCAATGCCTCAAAGAACCTCAATGAAGTGAAAACTTTTCATATTTCCAAACTCAACTATTCCAATGATTCGATTATGGAAATTATACCCGATCTTAATTTCCCTGAAGTAAGTGTAGAAAGAAATTTTATTATAGATTCCATGTCTTACAGTCTGGGTGGAAATCCTGAATCTGCGATTCTATCAGAAATAGTTGCTAAACAAAAACCGGTGTTGGTTTACAATAAAAAAGGTGGAGCTATTTTTTCAAAGGAAGAGATCCCCAATTACAGAAATCGAAGAAAATTGAATGATACTATTTTGTTCAATAAAAATTATAAAAGATTTGAGATTAATTCTCCTTGGGTATACACCCGGTTTTATATTTATCCTACCGATACGATCTTACCCTATTCATTGTACAAACATGTAGAAAATGATTATGGAGGAAGGTTAGAACGAATAGATTCCTATAATAAAAAGACAGATACATTTGTGACACTTCAAATCATTCCAAGAAAGGACTGGGATGAAGAAGCCAAAGACTTCTTCTCTTTCAATCAGTACATCAATAAAATTTCTGCTAAAAACTAATATTAAAACTTTATGGCAAAATATACACAGCAGCAAATTGATCATATAACCAGTAGTGTTTCTTTATTAGATTATTTTCTACATCTTGAGAACCAGGGGAAGGTAAAGTTTGATGTTAAAAAAGGCAGAGACTATTTTTTTAAGACAGAATATGACAAGTTTTCGGTGAACGATAAAGGATTCTTTAGTTTCCATTCAAACCAAGGAGGACAGATACTAAAAGCCGTAATGACTCTTGAAAATAAGTCATGGAAAGACTCTTTAGATTTTTTAGCAGAATTTTCCAATAATTACAAATATGAAAGTATTGCAGAAAGAAAAAATGAATTTAAAAGGAAAGAAAATACTTCTTATTCTGAAATCAAAATTCAATATTCAGGAATACCTAACAATGAAAGACTTCTAGCCTATTTTGCGGAGAGAGGAATATCCAAACAAATATTACAACAGCATACTAAACAGGTCCATTATGAAAATAATGGCAAAAAATACTTCGGCATTGGGATAGAAAATCATTCCGGAGGATTTGAGATCAGAAATCCACTAGCAAAAATTAAAATAGGAAAAACCGATATTTCTGAGATAAAAGGAAATAAAAACGAAATGATTGTTTTTGAAGGGATGACCGATATGCTGTCTTTTCTTCAACTTCAAAAATTGAATGAAAACAAAAATAGCCGAACACTTATTTCCTTAAATTCAATTACCAATGTAGACCGGTTTCTTTCAATATATAATAGTTTTGAAGGGAAGATATTTTTATGCCTGGATGGAGATAAGGCGGGAAATTTAGCTACACAAAAAATATTGCAGGAGTTTTCTGCAAAGAATATTAAAGACATACGTCCTTTTTATTCTATATCTGAAAATAAGAATAATGACTTGAATGATTATTTAAAAGTCAAACTTAATATTCAATCAAAATATAGTATTTTTAACAAACAAACAGCATCTGAAAATGGACACAATACAACTCAATCCGAAGCAGTTCCCACTACTCAGCAAGTGGAACCAATTACACCTGAACCAAACATTGGAGAATCTTTCAAAGAAAGCCAATCCGGGCAAGGAACTCATAACAATTCGGGACAAAAGATGGGCAGCGATGATGTTGGAGATGGATTTACAGGCCCAAAGCGGAGCAGTTCAACAAATAGAGAATCAAGAGGAAGATCTCTTGATGGAACACAACCGGAAAATGTTGGAAAGAGCAAAGGAGAAAAATATTCCCTGGGTGAAAGATTATTAAAGAATTCCACCAATAGCCAGGAGTTAGATTCTCTAATCTTACAATATAAAGAGCAAAAGCTCACAAATGAACAAGTTGCAGAAGTAGTATCTGCAGCTTGTTTTATTTCCGACAATCAAAAAGTTTTACTTAGGGATAATCTGAGAATTACCGAAGATTTAAAGAATATTGCCAATCAGTACAAAAGCGGAGGAACATCTAAAGAAGGTAGAGGAATTCTTGATGAATATTATACCGAGGTAAAGATTGTAGATGCTGTTCACCATCTTTTAAAAGACAATTTAAAAGATGCTAAAACTCTAAATGTTCTTGAACCGAGCGTTGGCACGGGCAATTTTTTATATGCAGTAAAACAATTAGATGCGAAAAGTTTTGTTACAGCATTTGAAATTAATGAAACTACTGCTAAAATTGCAAAAATATTTCATCCTGAAGCTGAAATTAATCTTCGTTCATTTGAAACGGAATTTATTGATGAAAATGGGATTAAGTCAAATGCGAAAGATTATCAGAATCAATATCATTTAGTTATAGGAAACCCTCCTTATGGTGAATACAGGGGCTTTTATAAAGGATTAGGAGAAGAGCCCCGAATCTCTAAATACGAAGATTATTTTGTGAAACGGAGTCTTGATGTTCTTAAGGAAGGTGGAACACTCGCAATGGTGCTTCCATCTGGGTGGTTGAACAGGCAGAAGAAATTAGAAAATGCTGAAATTTCTAAAGCTTATAGACTGCCGGTAGGAGCATTTAAGGGAACACAGATAGGAACCGATATCGTTATCCTGAAAAAATCACAGCAAGATATTTCTTATGATATTTCTGATTACTTTGAAAAGAACCCACAAAATATTTTAGGGGAAATCCGTGAGAAAACAAATCGTTTTGGACGTTTGGAGCAATATGTATACGGGAATTTAGATGAAGCTTTAGCACAACTTGAAAAACTTCAAACCAAAAAAGAAACCGAGAGACTAGGTAATCTATTTGAAGATTTGGTTGTGGAGGACCAGTCACAAATAACGAGTCCAAGAGAAGAAACTGTAAAGGAAACTAATATAGAAGGAAAAGGTTCGCTAAGTCTTTCGCAAACAAAAGAAAAAATAGAACTGGCTCTGTCAAAGCTCGAGGATATTAAATTCAAATCTCCTGCAGTTCAAAAAGAAATCGAAAAATACACAAAACTTCATACCCAATTAATTAATAAATCATCAGACTTCACTCAGAATTATATCCAGAAGATTCATCAAAAAGCGGACAAGATTATCCAATCCCAGAGCGAGAAAAATTTGGAATATAAAATTCAGATAAAACCCGAAATTAAAAAAGGAATTTTAAAATATCAATTCTCAAAACAGGATGAGATTGTAAATACTTCACTTCAAAATGCTTCTGAAATCTCTGAAGAACAAGTCAAAGCATTTAAGGATACCCAATATGATGGAACTTTAAACAACAAGGCTAAGCATTCAAAATTTGCCAATTTCATTGATGGAAAATGGGTACATGATTTTTATTATACTGAAGGAAATATTTATGCAAAATTAAAACAACTTGAAATTGATTTTGCAGATAAAAATTCAGTTGGAGGAACCGAAGACCAGTACGAAAAACAAAAAGCTTTACTAGAAAAAGTTCTTCCCAAGACGAAGTCATTGGATGAAATTATCATAAGCCCTAATCATGAGTTTGTACATCAATTTTCATTAGGTATGATTCAAAAACTGCAATGGAATCCCAATACAAGAGCTTCTGAGCCGGCAATGGTCGAATATAACCTAGCTGAAAAATTCAAAGATTTTGTAAGTACATTACCTTATGATGCTTTTGCAGGATCATCTTCCTGGGAAGTGAGAAGTTTTGTAGATAATGAAACGGTGACAGGCAGCGATAAAGAACGTAATGCTTTAATAAGGGAAAGGAGGAAGACTACAGCCAATGATCTATTCAGCAAGTTTATTCATGAAGAGTTACCGGAAGACTTGCGAGATAGGTTTGTGAAGGAATTCAATGAAAACTATAATAATATTCACGTTCCAGATTATTCAAAATTTCCGTTATTTTCAAAGATATATAGGAATTTCAAAGGAGAAGAATTAAAATTAACAGAGGTACAAAAAGCCGGAATTGGAAGACAAACCACAAAAGGAATCGGGCTTTTAGCGCACGAAGTAGGTTTTGGAAAAACACTTTCCGGAGTACTTGCAATGCATGAAGCCATGCAGCGTGGAAATGCAAAAAGGCCGCTGATTGTTGTTCCTAATGATAGTATCCTCAAACAGTGGATGGAGACTATATTTGAAACTATCCCTAATGCTAAAGTTAATGTGCTTGGGAATCTGGGAAAGGATTATGATCTTTCAAAATTCGATAACAAAGATGGAGAAATCAGTCTGGTTACTTACGAAGGATTTAATAATATAGGATTTTCAAGAGAGGTTACAGAAAAATTGGCCTCAAAGTTCAATTATATTTCTGCAAGTGAGCTCAAAAGCATTACCAATACTGAGAGGGATGTACAGATAGAATTGCAGAAAGAAAAAGAAATTTCAGGAAAAATGAAGTGTGGGAAAATTTATGATTGGGAGGATTTTAAGTTTGATCACCTAACCTTTGATGAAGTTCATAATGCTAATCATATTGTAGGAAAAGTAAGAATCGAAGACAGAAGATTTGCTTCTGATTTCCGAAATCAAAACCAACAAACTTCAAAACTGGGAATTAATACCTGGATGGCTGCTCAATATATTCAGGATAAACATAATGGTAGAAATATCACTTTGCTTTCTGCAACACCTTTTACCAACAAGCCTTTGGAATACTATTCTATATTGTCATTAATTGCTAATAAACGTTTGGAAGAAGCAGGATATTTTAAAGTCAATACTTTCTTTGATACTTTTATGGAGGCAGATAATGATATGGAAATTGATGCCAAAGGTGATGTGAAATTTAAGGCCAATGTCCGTAGGTTTAAAAATAATACACTTTTTCAACAATTACTATCCGAATTTATTGATATTAAAGGTGAAGAGGATAACCCGGAACTGGTTCGTCCGAATAAAATTAATAAGGAATATAAAGTAGAACAGAATAGCCTTACAAAGCAGCAATATGAGCTATTGAATGACAGCTTCAGTGAAACTGAAAAAGGAGCTATTCTTACCCATATCCTTAATGCCAGGTTAATTGCTATTTCACCCTATTTATCTCCATTTTATGATGATGAAGAACCTACTCTGAAAGAATTCATTGAGAATTCACCTAAGTTAAATGAAACAATGAAGCTTATCAGACTGAATAAAAAGGACATCCCGGAATCCGGACAAATTATTTATTCGGAGCTGGCGGTCGCAGAATTTCCCAAACTTAAAGAATACCTGATAAAAGAAGTGGGCTATAAGTCTGAAGAAATTGGAATTATTACAGGAGCAACAAGCAAGACTCAACGTGTTTCTATTCAGGATAACTTTAATTCAGGGAAAATAAAAATCATTATCGGTAGCGAAGCTATTCAGGAAGGAATGAATTTACAGATTAAAACAACAGATACTTATTTACTTTCTCTGCCTTATAACTTTACTTCACTCAGACAAGTAGAAGGCAGATCCTGGAGACAGGGAAATGAGAATGAAAATGTACGTATCAATTTTATGTTGACCAATGACAGTATTGATGTTTTTATGTTACAGAAATTACAGGCTAAACAAGCACGTTATCTTGAAGCTATGAAGAAAGGAGCTGATGTTTTAGATATTTCAGATATAAATACCCAAGAGCTGAAAACTTCTATTATTACCAATCCAGAAACAAGAGCGAATATTGAAGTTGAGCTGCTTAAGAAAAGACTGGAAGGGGAGAAAAATAAATTTCTTGCCGATTTTGCATTTGTTCACCGTAAATATGAAGATTTTACGAAAGCACAAGCAGAAGTGACAAAAGCTGAGGAATCATATAATAGAGTTTTAGGGTATTCAAAAGAAGAAAATGAACATTCTGAGTGGTGGACAAAACAGATTTCTTCTAATAAAAATACAGTAGACCTGGCCAAACAAGAACAAGAGAAAATCATTCAGAATCTTGCTGAGAAGGGAGTTAATGTTACAGAAATAGAAAAACAAACTCAATCAACTCAAGAAAAAATTTCAGAACTGAATGATAAGTTAGAAAATCTACCTGAACTAAGAGCTGAGCTTATAGCACTTTATCATCTTGAAAAAGAAGAAATGCTTAGAAAGAATGTAGGTAATGATTATGTAAAGCAAAGAGAAGAAGAAAATAAGAAACTATTTATGTCACCAATGGCAGCTATTGTAGTAGAAAAAACGAATACTCTTATAGAAGAAAGGAAAGAACTCTTAGGAAGGAAAAGATGATTTTTTTGAAAGTAAGATTTACTTATTAATTTACAATATTCACAGGGTCATAACTTATGTACGGTAATTCCTCAAACATCCTTAGCTCAGTAA
>NZ_JALAHD010000270.1 GCF_022712095.1 Chryseobacterium sp.
CCTTAGAAATGCAGATCTTTTTAAATTATAATCATAAAATGTAATTATCCTATATGGGTTCCGGGTGGAATTATCGCTCCTTTCTTAATTACTACAATTCCTTCTTTTACAGAATAAGTTTCAAAATCACCATCTGATAAATGTTTTCCCCCTATAATCCTCGCATTATCTCCTACTCGACAGTTTTTATCAAGAATTGCTTTTTCTATATAGCAGTACTTTCCTACTCCCATATTAGGTTTTCCTTCTTTTTCATTTTGAATAAACTCATTCGTATTCTGGTAAAAATCAGCTCCCATTACATAAGAACTAACAATTGTACTTCCTTTATCCACTCTGGTTCTATTTCCTATAATGGAGTTTTCAATTTTATCCGCCAAGATAATACACCCGTCTCCAAAGATAGCTTTACTCACATATGAACCATTGATCTTTGAAGGGGGAAGCATCCTTGCCCTTGTAAAGATGGGTGATGAAGAAAATAAATTAAATTGCGGCAGGTCTTGGCATAAATCCAGATTTGCTTCATAAAAAGATTCAATAGTTCCTATATCCGTCCAGTATCCTTCATATTGATAGCTTAAAATTTTATAGTTTCCTATCGAGTTGGGAATAATATCTTTTCCGAAATCATCTCCTGCTCCCTCATCAAACATTTTTTTCAAGATATTTTTTGAGAAAATATAAATTCCCATAGAAGCCAGATATTCTTTTCCTTTTTCTTTGTTATGCTCTGATACTTCAGATTTCAGATCACCTAAAAGGTCATAACTAGGTTTTTCAATAAATGAAGTAATATTTCCTTCATCATCAGATTTCAGAATTCCAAAACCGGTAGCATCTTTTGCATTTACAGGAATAGTAGCAATGGTAATGTCCCCTTCACTTTTGATATGGTAATCCAACATTTCCCTGAAATCCATCTGGTAAAGCTGATCACCTGAAAGAATCAGAATATAGTCATAATCATATTTCTCAAGATGCTTCATCGACTGCCGAACAGCATCAGCAGTTCCCTGATACCAATTATCATTTTCCACATTCTGCTCTGCTGCAAGAATATCTACAAAACCTTTACTGAAAATATCAAAATGATAAGAGTTTTTTATATGGGCATTTAAAGAGGCGGAGTTAAACTGTGTCAGAACCAAGATTTTATTCAGTCCTGAATTCAAACAATTAGAAATCGGAATATCGACTAATCTATATTTTCCGGCAATCGGAACTGCCGGTTTGGACCTTGTGTAAGTCAGTGGAAAAAGCCTCGTTCCTCTTCCTCCTCCTAAAACAATGGAAATAACGTTACGCTTCATAAGTATCTTGTAATTGAAATTTTGTTCTATTTTTTATAAAGATCTATATATTTCTCCGCCGATTTCTCCCAGGCAAAATCGAACTTCATATTAGTAAAAACTAAATTTTCCATCAGCTCTGTCTGCCTGTAAATGCTTATCCCTCTTTGAATAGCATGAATGACATCATCTACTCCCGGATAAGTAAAGTTTAATCCGGCACCTCCCGTAGAAATATCTTGTACAGTATCTTTTAATCCTCCTGTATAACGGACAATCGGAACTGTTCCATATCTCATGGCATACATTTGATTAAGTCCGCAGGGTTCTACTCTGGAAGGCATAAGTAAAAAGTCCGCAGATGCATATATCTTATGGGATAAATATTCCTTATATCCTAAGTCAGCTGCAAAATTGGTATAAATACTATCCAGTTCTCTTAACCGGTTCTCTATATAAGCATTTCCTGAGCCTAATACCATTATATTAAACATTCCATGGGTTTGCTGAATCCCTTTCCAAACTACATCCGGCATGAGATCAGCACCTTTTTCAGTTGCAAATCTTCCGATAAAAGCAAATAATGGTAATTCAGGATTAAGCTGATATTCCTTACAAAGTTTTTCTTTATTCTTTCTCTTCTGTTCTATGACATTATTCTGGTTAAAATTGTAATCCAGCATAGGGTCTGTTTCAGGATTCCATACTTCCGTATCAATACCGTTAATAATACCATATGCTTTTTCAAATTCATTACGGACTAGTCCTTCCAATCCTCTGAAACTTATGAAAAGTTCTTCAAGGTAACCCTGTGAAACAGCAGTGAAAGCATGACAGCATTTAATCATACATGCTAATGGATTAATTAATCCGTTCCAATCCAGAAGTCCCCATTTCCAGGTATCAAAAGGAGGCATATAGCTTACCATATTCCATCCCATTACTCCCTGATATTCACCATTATGAATAGTCCCAATAGTCTTTACTCCTTTTAAAAATGAAAATTCCGGACAGTTGTCTACCATAAAAGGAACAAGTCCCGTATGGTAATCATGACAATGCAATACATCAGGCCTGATCTGCATAGCCGTCAACCAGTGTAATACTCCATGCTGGAATGCTAAAAACTGAAAACTTTCATCCTCATATCCATATGGATTTTCTCTGTCTAAAAGTCCCGGGATTTTAATTAGATATAATTCAAATCCCAATACATCCGACTTCTCCTTCATTACCTGCACCTGAAGCATATCAGCCCCTTGATGAATGAACCCATCAAAAACTATATCAAGTTCATGATCATAAATAAAAGGTTTATTGTACCATGGCATCACAACTTTAGCATCTATTCCTTTTATTTTATTTTGATATTTGGGTAATGCGCCAACTACATCTGCTAAACCTCCCACTTTGGCTACAGGATAACATTCCGTACTGAGATGAAAAATAACCATTTCCTTATTTTTTTTGTGTTTCGATTTTATATAACTGATCCTTTTTTTCTTTTTTCTGTCTTAAAATAATTCCCGAAAGTGGAGAAAGATTAAGACTGATAGATTTGGAATGCCGCATCCATTCCTCATCCTGTTCTTTGAAGATTTCAGATTTCACTCCACTTCCATGATACTGTTCATCATCAGAGTTAAAAATAACTTCCCAATATGTTCCGGTATCCACACCTATTTTATAATCCAAAACTCTTGGTGTTAAGTTGATAACGATCATAAGAACATTCTTTTCTTCTTTTCCCTTTCTCAAATATACATACACTGAATTTTCCAGATCATCTGCTTCTATCCATTCGAAACCATCTTTACTGAACTGATTTTCATATAAAGAAGTTTCATTTTTATAGAGGTGATTCAGGTCTTTCACTAATGTTTGTAACCCTTTATGAATAGGATATTGCAGTAAATACCAATCCAGACTCTTTGTATAGTTCCATTCACTTGTCTGCCCGAATTCATCACCCATGAAAAGCAGTTTAGCTCCCGGATGAGTATACATATAAACAAACAATGCTCTGAGGTTTGCAAATTTCTGCCATTCATCCCCCGCCATCTTATAAATGAGGCTGGACTTACCATGTACTACTTCATCATGGGATAAAGGCATCATATAGTTTTCATTATACATATACATAGATGCAAAAGTCAGTTTATGATGATGGTATTTCCTATTAAGCGGATCTTCTTTAAAATAATCCAGTGTATCGTGCATCCATCCCATCATCCATTTCATCCCAAATCCTACTCCTCCAACATCTACAGGATGGGTAAGCATTGGAAAATCTGAACTTTCTTCAGCAATAGTAATAATATTATTTCCAAATTCTTTATATACTGCAGTATTGAATTCCTGTAAAAAAGTTTTTGCTTCCAGATTAATATTTCCACCGTATATATTCGGTTCCCATTCTCCTTCATTTCTGGAATAATCCAGATATAGCATAGAAGTAACCGCATCTACCCTCAGTCCATCGGCATGATATCTATCCAGCCAAAAAACAGCATTGGAAATAAGAAATGATTTTACTTCATTCCTTCCATAATTAAAAATATGAGATTTCCAATCAGGATGAAAGCCTTTCTTAGGATCTTCATGTTCATATAGGTAGGAACCATCAAAGCGGTGAAGCCCATTAGCATCCCCCGGAAAATGGGAAGGAACCCAATCGAGGAAAACTCCAATATCATTTTGATGTAACTCATCAATCAGATACATTAAATCCTGAGGTGAACCAAAACGCGATGTGGCAGCATAGAAACCGGTCACCTGATACCCCCAACTCGGATCATAAGGATATTCCATTACCGGCATAAACTCTACATGAGTAAATCCCATTTCTTTAACATAGGGTACCAACTTCTCAGCTATATCTCTATAATTTAGAAACCGATCTGACCCATCTTCACTTCTTTTCCATGATCCCAGATGAAGTTCATATACAGAAAGCGGAGACTCCCTTCTATTCTTCTTCCAACGATTCTGCATCCATTTTTTATCTTTCCATTCGTACCATGTAGTAGATACCAAAGAGGCAGCCTGAATATTCTGTTCCCAGCTTAATGCAAATGGATCACTTTTTTCTAAAATCTCACCATTTACAGTTTCTATCGCATATTTATAAAGTGTTCCCCACTCCAGATCATTAATAAACCCCTCCCAGATTCCGGATTCATCCCATCTTGGATATAAAATATGTACAGATGGTTTCCAGTTATTAAATTCTCCAATTATGGAAACGTCTTTAGCATTAGGTGCCCAAACTGAAAAATACACTCCTCTTACACCTTCTTTTTCTACAGAATGTGCTCCAAATTTCTCATATAGCTTATAATGCTTCCCCTCTTTAAAAAGATAAATATCCTGATTAGTAAAAAGAGTGTGGTTTTTAACAGGGTTCATCCTGACTTGATTTACTTTTTATATTTTGCTTTAAAGTACGAAAAAATACATAATTGTAGCTTTATTATCTTAAAAAAATTCCTGATATTTTCCTAGAAGATAATTCCCTACTAAATTAATAACTTTTTCTCGACATTATATATTAATCATTTTAAAATTAGTATCTTTAGTAGTTGATTTTAAAATCGCACACCCTGATGGTAAAAAAAGTGGGTATTTTATATGGGATGGAAAACTCTTTTCCTCAGGCATTTATTAATAAGGTGAATGAATTAGGTAAAGGAGATATTATAGCAGAACCTGTGATTATCGATAAACTTGAACAAGGTGTCGATTACGGATATGCCGTTATTGTCGACCGCATTTCCCATGATATTCCGTTCTACAGAGCCTATCTTAAAAATGCAGCACTGAACGGAACATATGTCATTAACAATCCTTTTTGGTGGAGTGCTGATGAAAAGTTTTTTAATAATGCTTTACTTCTAAAACTTGGATTACCCTTACCCAAAACAGTATTATTACCTTCCTATAAAAGACCGTCCGAAACTTCCGAAACTTCTTTCCGAAATTTAAAACAGCCCTATGACTGGGAATATATTTTTGATTACATTGGATTTCCTGCCTTCTTAAAACCTTATGACGGAGGAGGCTGGAAAAATGTATACCGGATAGAAAGTCCTGAAGAGCTTTGGAATACACTTGAAAAGACAGGGCAACTGGTAATGATGCTTCAGGAAGAAATATCTTTTGAGGATTATTACAGAGTATACTGTCTGGACAGAAAGCAGGTACGTATTATGCCCTACGAACCCAGAAATCCTTCTCACTTAAGATATTCTCCACAACTTAAAACTCAGGATCACCAGCTATTAGAAACCATTAAGGAATATTCTATTAAAATCAATAAAGCGTTAGGCTATGATTTCAATACTGTTGAATTTGCCGTAAAAGATGGAATACCTTATGCAATCGATTTCTGTAATCCGGCACCTGATGCTGATTTACAATCAGTCGGAGAAGAGAATTTTTCCTGGATTGTAGAACATGCTGCATTATTAGCCATAGAGAAAGCCCAAAAGTATATTCCCGGAAAAATAAAAATTACATGGGGAGACTTTATCACCAATACCCAATAAAATTAAAAACACAAAAATGAACCCATTCACTATCGGAATAGAAGAAGAATACCAGATTATCGATGTTGAAAGTCGCGATCTTGTTTCTCATGTTTCCAAAATACTGGAAGGAGGAGGCCCCATTTTAGGGGAAAACCTGAGACATGAAATGCATGAATCCATGATAGAAATGAAAACCGGAATATGCGACAATATAAAATCTGCCCGGGTTGAATTGACTCAATTAAGAAAACATCTTATTCATACTGCACATGCTCAGGGACTCCGTGTCTCAGGAGGAGGAACCCATCCTTTTTCACATTGGGCTTCCAATACCATTAATCAAGGGGAAAGATATATGAAAATTCTTGATGATATGGGAGATGTAGCACGTGAAAACCTTATTTTCGGACTTCATGTTCACATCACAATTCCCAGTCGTGAAGAAGGAATCAGAATTCAAAATAGTTTACGTCACTTCTTGCCTTATATTTATGCCCTTTCCACCAACTCTCCTTTCTGGATTGGGCGATATACAGGTTTTAAATCATATAGACAGGAAGTTTTTGCCAAGTTTCCGCGAACAGGAATTCCAAGTTACTTCAGTTCTTTGGCTGAATTTGACAAGTACGTTAATTTCCTGATAGAAGTAGGTGCTATTGATAATGCTACTAAAATATGGTGGGATATGCGCCTTCACCCTTTCTACCCTACTCTAGAATTCAGAATTTGTGATATGCCGTTACGGATTGAAGAAACTATCTGTATTGCTGCTATTATACAATGTCTGGTAGCAAAGATCACTTTCCTTAACCAACATCATCAGGAATTAAAAAGTTATAGGAAATTACTCTTAAATGAGAACAAATGGAGGGCCTCCAAGAGTGGAATAGAAGCTGAACTTATAGATTTTGAAAAAAAACGTACTTTACCTTTTACCGATCTGTTGGCACAATTACTCGAGTTTATTAATGAAACAGCAATAGAATTAGATTGTAAAGAAGAGATAGAATATGCCTGGGAAATTATAAAAAATGGTACAGGAGCGGACAGGCAGCTAAGAATATATAATGAGACCGGTGACTTGAAAAAAGTTGTTGATTATATGATTTCAGAAACTGAATATGGAATAATATAATTTTATATATTTACAAAAACTAAGATGATATGACCAATATAAGGATCGCCTTATTGGATATGAATAATAATCATTCCAATCAGGGCTTTAGAAACATTAAAGAGCTTTCCGAAGCTTTTCGTAATGGATCCGAGGAAAATGTAAGTATTGAAATATTCGATGTAAGATCCAAAAACGAAGTTCCAAACATTGAAGATTTTGATATTTTTATTTCTTCAGGAGGTCCTGGAACTCCTCATAAAGAAGGCCTCGAATGGGAAAAAAAATACACTCATTTTCTGGATTCCGTATACGAGCATAATAAGCTCTACCTCAGAAAAAAATATCTGTTTCTTATCTGTCATTCTTTTCAGGTAGCAAGTATACATTGGGAACTGGGAAATATTTGTCAAAGAAATACTCTTTCTTTTGGAGTTATTCCTATTCAAAAAACAGAGGAAGGAGAGGATGAATTCCTTTTTGAAAACCTACAGGAACCTTTTTATGGAGTTGATTCCCGATCTTTTCAGTTTATTGAGCCTAATTATCACCGTATTGAAGAGCTAGGGATGAAAATTATGGCTATGGAAAAATTTTGTTCTCATGTGGAATTAGAAAAAGCGGTTATGGCTGTTCGATTTTCTAATGAAATTTTTGGAACACAGTTTCATCCGGAAGCAAGCCCAGAGGCCTTGCTTGAAAATTTAAAAAATGAAAAGAATAGAAACGCCATAATTGAAAATTTTGGCATACAGAAATATATGGAAACACTAGATAGCATAGAAAATGAAAATAAATTAATAGCTACAAGAGCTCAAATATTACCCCGTTTTCTACAATTTGCTAAAAGTAATCTTTTAGCAATGGCATAAATTTTATTTAATTATGATCCCTCAATACAGAGAATTATTCAATCGAGAATTCACCCCTGAAAAGTATAATAGAATAAAAGAAAACCTCTCTCAGGAAAGCTATAAAGATCTCAGATTCAGAATTTCCGAAAGTCCTATTTTTCTTACAAAAGAATTTGAAAGTCAACTTACAGATGTATCTAAGGAGATTTTTAACTTCATAAAAAAAATTCCAAAAGAAATTTTACAAAAAGCTGTCCCTGAGAAATATAATATTCCTAATGACACTTCCCATCCCCATTTTTTCTCTATTGATTTTGGAATCTGTAAAAATGCAGCAGGCCAAATAGAACCCCGGCTTATCGAGCTACAGGCTTTTCCTTCTCTCTTCTCCTTTTTGAGAATACTAAAGGATAACTTTTGTGAAGTTTACCCTTTTCTCAATGAAATAAAGGATTCTAGGACCTTACAAGAATTTATCAATAATTTAAAAGTACTGATTATTGGAGACGAACATCCTGAGAATGTTATATTACTGGAAATTTATCCTGAAAAACAAAAAACGGCTGTCGATTTTATTCTTACAGAAAAATTATTGGGAATAAAAACCGTCTGCCTTACTCAAATTGAAAAAGATGGTAAACAGCTTTACTATAATAATAATGGTAAACGTACTAAAATCAATAGAATTTACAACAGGATAATTCTTGAAGAGCTGGACCGTATTCCTGGGCTTCATACACAATTCAATATGAGAGATGAGGTGGATATACAATGGATTACCCATCCCAACTGGTTTTTTAAAGTTTCAAAATATATTCTGCCCTTACTGAAACATGAATTTATTCCAAAAAGTTATTTTTTATCAGAATTTCCTGAGGATGAAAGTATAGAACGTTTTATATTGAAGCCTTTATTTTCTTTTGCCGGAAACGGGGTACGCCTAACTCCCACTAAACAGTTTATAGATTCTATTCAAGATAAAGAAAATTATATTTTACAGGAAAAGGTAGTGTATGCTCCTGTATTTAAAGATATTCACAATGAATTTTCAACAGCTGAGATTCGCTTACTTTATATATGGAAAGAGGAAGACAAAAATCCTATATTATTAGAAAATCTTGTAAGAATGACTAAATCAGATATGATTAATTCGAACTTTAATCCTCAAGACGATATATGGACTGGAAGTTCTTTGGCTTTTTTTAAATAAAATAAAAAGCCCTTATTGGCATAAGGACTTTTATCAATTTTATTCATCTTCCAGAAGTTCTTTTGCCTGGTATTCCTGAACCAGTTCTATAGCATTGGAAATAACATCACTTAAAGCGGTAATAAAAGTACCTTCCTCAGCCATACTTATGGCATGTTTTAAAGCCTCTATTTCTTTTGGTATAATTTCATAACTCACATCTCTTCCTGAAGCCTGTATTCCTTCAATCAATAACCCATTGATTTCCTCTTCCGTTCTTCCTCTGAGATGTCTTTCGTTACGGATAATAATATAATCAAACATTCTTCCTGCGATCTTACCGCATTCCCGGATATCCCCGTCCCTTCGGTCCCCAACCCCAGAAATAATTCCTATTTTCTTGTGGGATTCCACATTCTTAAGATAATCTTCAATAGCTTCGTACCCAGCAGGATTATGAGCAAAATCTATTAGAACTTTAAAGCTTTTGAATTTAAAAACATTCAGTCTGCCGGGAGTAAGCTGTGCACTGGGAATGAATGTCCGTAAAGAACCTGAAATATCTTCTATTGCAAAACCATAGAGGTAACAGGCTAAACTTGCCGCCAGTACATTTTCAATCATGAATTTAGCTTTTCCTTCCATAGTAATAGGAAAATCTTTTGCTTTTCCTATTCTGATCTTCCAATCCCCTTTTTTAATGGTAACAAAACCTTCTTCATATACACAGGTTACCTTTCCTTCTTTTGCAAATTTTTTGATATACGGATTATTTTCATCTGTACTAAAGATAGCAACATTACTCTCCAGGTCGTTGATAATCTTCATGGAATATTCATCGTCTGCATTCATTACACTCCAACCATTCTTCTTTACACTATCAAGTACTACTCTTTTCACCCGAGTGAGATCCTTAAGTGTATGAATGTCATTCATTCCCAAATGATCTTCTTTAATATTGGTCAGAACTCCGATATCACATTGTGAAAAACCAAGCCCGGAGCGCAAAATTCCACCTCTTGCCGTTTCCAAAACTGCAAATTCCACAGTTGGATCTTTTAATATAAACTCAGCAGATTGTGGCCCTGTAGTGTCACCTTTAGAAAGCATCATATTCTGAATATAAATTCCGTCAGAAGTCGTAAAGCCTACTCTGTATCCGTTATTTTTTACAATATGGGAAATTAATCTTGTTGTAGTTGTTTTTCCATTAGTTCCGGTTATGGCAATAATTGGAATGGTAAATGGTTTACCTTGGGGATACAGCATATCTACTACAGGAGCTGCAACATTTCTTGGAAGTCCTTCTCCAGGAGCTAAATGCATTCTGAATCCCGGAGCAGCATTGACTTCTATAATCGCTCCTCCGTTTTCTTTTAAAGGCTGCGTAAGGTTTTCTGCCATTACATCAATTCCACAAACATCCAAACCTATAATTCTGGAAATCCTTTCGGCCATCATGATATTTTCAGGATGTACCATATCTGTAACATCAATAGAAGTTCCTCCTGTTGATAAATTAGCTGTTGATTTAAGATATACAACTTCTCCTTTCTGAGGAATTGTTTCCAGAGTATACTCAAGTTTTTCGAGTAATTCAAGAGTATCTTTATCTACTTTTATTTCTGTTAAAACATTTTCATGCCCGTAGCCTCTTCTGGGATCTTCATTTTCTTTATCTATCAATTTCTGAATATTAAGTTCCCCATCTCCTATAATATGGGCGGGAACCCTTCTGGCAGCTGCCACTATTCTATTATTAATAACTAAAATTCGGAAGTCATACCCTTTAATGTATTTTTCTACAATGGTTTTCTTGGAATATTGCTGGGCATAACTTAAACCTACCTGAGCAGATTCCCAGTTGATAACATTAATAGAAGTTCCTTTCCCATGATTCCCGTCCAGGGGTTTTATTACCAGAGGATATCCAATTTCATTAATAATACTTTTCAATTCCTCTTCATTTTCTATCAATCCTCCTATAGGAACCGGAATAGCAGCCTCATGAAGCATTCGTTTCGTCAGTTCTTTATTACATGCAATATCTACTGCTATAGAACTTGTATTTCCTGTAATAGTAGCCTGAAATCTTTGCTGATTCACTCCATATCCTAATTGAACAAGAGAATTGTTTCCTAATCTGATCCATGGAATTTTTCTGGAAACTGCTTCTTCTACAATGCTGCCGGTAGAAGGACCAAGACGCACGCGTTCTCTTATTTCTCTTAGTTCTTGAACACAAGCATTTAAATCATAATCAGTCCCTTCAATTAAAGTTTGGGCTATTTTTACAGCTTCTTCTGCTGCAAAAATACCGGCACTCTCTTCGATATAATTAAAAACTACATTATAAATTCCCGGGGTCTTTGTCTCCCGAGTCCTTCCAAAACCTGTCTCCATTCCGGCTAAAGATTGTATTTCTAAAGCGATATGCTCCACTACATGCCCCATCCATGTTCCGGTCTCCACTCTATGAAAAAAGCCCCCTTCCACTCCTTCTGAACATCTATGTGTAATCAGTGACGGGATCAGATTTTCAATTCTTTCCCTGAAACCTTCGATCTTGTTAGTAGGATAGTTTTCCATTTCTTCAAGATCCAACCTCATCTGAATCAGCTTTTTCCTTCTTATACTCCAAATATTCGGACCCCTTAAAGCCTGTATCTTCTCAATTTTCATGGTTCATATTTTTTCCGATTAGTAAAAATTACTTTCAAAATCAAAGATAATCTAAAAGCATACACAAAACTACAGGCAATATTAAAAGATTCATCAAAAAATAATTAAATTTAATATACACTTATAAAACATTCAAAATCAATTTAAATAGTATCTAAATTTCATAGGAATTTATTTATTTTTTAAATTTGCATACTATGATGAAACCTGTTGGAAAATTAATTATAATTGGAGGAGCTGTTAATAAAGGAGCCTTTTCAGATAACGATTATGATCAAAACGTTGAAAAGAATCTTAATTTCTTTGAAAGAGGTATCCTAAGAAAAATTATCAGCGAATCTAAAAATAAAGAAAACTCAGTAATAGAAATTATTACTACAGCTTCTCAGATTCCTCATATCGTAGGAACTGAATATAAAAAAGCTTTCGAATTTTTAGGAGCTCAAAAAGTAAATATCCTGGATATTCATAATCGTGAAGAAGCTAATTCTGATGCAATGGTAGCAAGAGCCAATGCTGCCGATGTGGTAATGTTTACCGGAGGTGACCAGTTGAGACTCACTTCTATTCTTGGTGGAACCCGATTTCATGATACTATCTTACTGAAATATCAGGAACAGAACTTCATCTATTCAGGAACTTCAGCCGGGGCTGCAGCTGCTTCAGAAAATATGATCTATCAGGGAAGCAGTTCCGAAGCTCTATTAAAAGGAGAAATAAAAACAACACAGGGGTTAGGATTCATTGATAATGTAATTGTGGATACTCACTTTGTTCAGAGAGGACGAATTGGGCGTCTTTTTCAGGCCGTGGTTAATAATCCCCGTACATTAGGAATCGGATTAGGAGAAGATACCGGACTATTCATTTATAATGATAAAATGACTGCTGTAGGCTCCGGCCTGGTAATCATTGTTGACGGAAGGTTTATTAAAGATACTAATCTTACCAATATTAATTTAGGAGAACCTATTTCCATAGATAATTTAGTAGTACATGTAATGTCTATGAATGACCACTATGATTTAACTACAAGGGAACTTACCATTGAAAATTCTCAGTTCAATCCCATTCCCCAGGATGACAAATAATAAGCAGTGAAGATTTTTCTTCACTTTTTTTATAAATTTAAACTTCAAACTAATCGTATGAAAATTATTATACATGGAGGATTCTTTTCCGAAAGCGATCAAAGCCACGAAATGAAAATAACAAAGCAAAATGCTTTGAAAATCATTATACAACAATCTTTTGAATACCTGCAATCTCATTCTGCATTTGAAACAGCAGCTTATGCTGTTTCTCTTTTGGAAGATGATCCATTATTCAATGCCGGAATAGGCTCACAAATTCAAAGTGATGGTATTATCAGGATGAGTGCTGCCATTATGGATGGAGCAAGCCAAAAAATGAGTGGAGTCATTAATATTCAAAATGTGAAGAATCCCATTTTTGTTGCTAAAGAGCTGATAAATGAAGATGATAGGGTTTTAGGGGGCAAAGGAGCTAAGGATTATGCATCTGAACATGGATTTGAAGATTTCTCTACAGAAATTCCTCAAAGAAGAAATGAATATGAAAATAAATCAAAAAATGGAGGAAAAGGAACTGTAGGCTGTGTAGCTCTGGATCACGAGGGAAAACTTGCAGTAGCCACTTCAACCGGTGGAAAAGGATTCGAAATTCCCGGAAGGATATCTGATTCTGCAACAGTTGCAGGAAACTACGCCAATTCAATATGCGCTGTAAGCTGTACAGGTGTGGGTGAAGACATTGTAAGTAATGCCACAGCAACCAAAATTGTAACAAGAGTTACGGATGGAATAAACCTGAAAGATGCTTTTGAAAAAACTTTTAATGAATTAAAAATGATTGATGGATTTGCAGGAGCCATTGCTATTGATAAAGAAGGAAACATTTTTCATCAAGATTCTTATCCTACTATGGTTTATGCCAGCTTTGATGGTCACACCTTACAAGTCTTTGATTAACTTTAACATAATTTTATAAGTAAGCCATTTTCTTTGGCACGTATTTTACATATATAATTAAAACAAATTTTAATTTACTAACTTAAAAAAATAGAAATCATGGGAAATAAAACAAATGGCCTATTAGCTCTTCTAGGATTAGGTGCTTTGGCTTACTGGAAATACAAGAAGTCAACTCCTGAGCAACAACAAGCTGTGAAAGATAAAATCAATACAGCAAAAGATAATCTTAATAAATTGGGAAATGACATCAAAAACAAAGCAAACGATGTTGCTTCTCAAGTACAAAGTAAAGTAGATGAAGCTAAAACTAAAATAGAAGATTCAACTGCCAACTAACAAAAGTTTTTAACATTCATATATACAAAAGTCATCATTACATTTTAGTAGGATGACTTTTTTTGTGCCTTTACACTAAATACTATGGGAATCTTATTTCCCAATTATGGAATCCTCCACTTTCCTTTTATACTTTCCAAAAGATTCAACTCATTTGAATTAAGAGAAATTCTTCCATTCAGAAACTCATCTACAAAATAAAAATTTTATTTTAGATGACGCTCTACTTTTGTATTTCAGGATTTTCGGTTGATATCCAAATAGTTAATTTTCCTGACTTTAATTTATAAAAATTTAAATCCTATAAAAAAGGAAAGCATTACTTTATAATAATGCTTTCTATTTTCAGTTTAAAAACTCCTCCAACGAAACGGTCTTTTGTTCTCCGTCTTCCAGGTTTTTAAAAGTTACTGTCCTATTTTTCATTTCTTCTTCTCCTAAAAATACGAGATTTTTAATTCCTTTTTTCTCTGCATAAGTAAACTGTTTTCCAAGTTTTACATTTTCAGGATATAGCTCGGCAGAAATTCCTTTCTCTCTTAATTGGATAATTAACTTTAAGGCTTCCAATGTTTCTTCTCCTCCGAAATTTGCGAACAAATATTCTACTTTAGAGCTAGCTTCTTCCGGAAAAAGTCCTAATTCTTCCATAACTAAATAGATTCTATCCAGTCCAAAAGAAATTCCTATTCCCGGGATATTTTTTACTCCAAAAACTTCGGTAAGACTGTCATACCTTCCACCACCACCAATAGAACCCATCTGCACTTCATCTGCTTTCACTTCAAATATAGCTCCTGTATAGTAATCTAATCCTCTTGCCAATGTAATATTAAATACCAAATTCTGCAGATCTACCCCTAAACTTAATGACTGAGTAAGAACGAATTCTAACTCTTCAACTCCTTTTGTTCCTATTTCATTTCCTGAAAATTTTTCTTTCAATAAAAGAAGATTTTCTAAGGAGTCGCTAGACTGACTGAATAAAAAATCAAGTTTATCAATAGATTCCTGAGTAATGCCTTTTTCCAACAATTCTTTTATAACACCTTCCTTTCCTATTTTATCAAGTTTATCTAAAGCTACCGTAAAATCTATCAGCTGATCAGTAATCCCTGCGTATTCGGCTAATCCAGAAAGGATTTTTCTATTATTGATATGAATTGTTACCGGAATATTTAGATTTGAAAAAGATTTTAAATATAACTGAACCAGCTCTACTTCCTGATAAAGACTTTCACTTCCTACCACATCGGCATCACATTGATAAAACTCTCTGAATCTTCCTTTTTGAGGGCGATCAGCTCTCCAGACCGGCTGAACCTGATAACGTTTGAAAGGAAAAGTAAGCTGACCATGATTCATGGCAACAAATCTAGCAAAAGGTACGGTAAGATCATAACGAAGAGCCTTATCCGAAATTTGAGAAGTTAATTTCTGATGGTTTTTATTCTCCCAATCTTCCTGATTAACTTTGGAAGTATAATCTCCCGAGTTTAGGATTTTAAAAATCAATCGGTCTCCTTCTTCTCCATATTTCCCTGTAAGGGTTGAAAGGTTTTCAAAACTTGGAGTTTCCAAAGGTTGGAATCCAAATAATTCGAAATTTTTCTGTAATGTATTGATAATATATTTTCTTCTTGAGACTTCCTGAGCAGTAAAATCTCTTGTCCCTTTTGCTAAGCTTGGCTTCATTGTATATAAATTAATGAATTGTACTGCAAAAATAGTAAATTGAAAAGACTTTTTCCTAATAACAGAAGAGTCTAAATATAACTTTAGACTCTTCATTTTCATTTCATCATTTGTATTCTATTAAAATCATTGTTATTTCATACACCTTCTAATATCTCTAATATTTCCTCACCATAATTTTCTATTTTATGTTTTCCAAATCCTTTAATATCTAAGAGTTCTTCTTTTTTAGCAGGTTTATATCTTGCTACAGACATCAGCTCTTTATTGGTAGCAATAAAATAGGTGGGTAAATTTTGATTTTTCGCTTTTTCTGATCTCCAATATTTAAGAGCATCCAATATTTTAAGTTCATCAGAATTCAAAGCCTGATCCTCTATGGAATATTTTACAGATTGGCCTTCTTTTACTGTATTAACTATAATCTCGGGTTCCTCAAAATAAAGAACAACTGACCAATAATTTTCATCATTTACAAATGCAGTTTTTGTCTGAATAATAGTATGAGCTGCAAGAAACTTATCTAAAGTTCTCTGATCTTTATGTAAAAACTCTTTATCGAGTCTTACTTTAAAAATTTTTACTTTCATTATTTGGTGTTTTGTGTTTCACATAATTATTTTCCTCCCAAAAGCAGAATCTCCTCCACCCTGATTTCTGTGATGTATTTTTTCACTCCATCCTTATCATCATAGGAACGATAAGTTAACTTGCCTTCTATTGCAATTTCTTTCCCTTTCGAAACATATTTTTGAAAGATTTCGGCAACTTTTCCAAAAGCTACCAAATTGTGCCATTGAGTCTCCTCGACTTTTTCTCCTTTAGCGTTCGTGTAATAATCACTGGTAGCTAAGGATACACTTGCCTTACTATTTCCGTTATCGAAATTTACCATTTCAACTTCTTTTCCTGTGTAACCTATTAAGGTAACTTTGTTTCTTAGTGACATAATTTTAGATTTTAAGATTAATATTAGATAAGAGACGTTCACTGTTTTCTCAAATCTCTGGTACAAAGATTCTCAAACTCACAAAACATAGTCGGTATAAAACTATTTAAATTCGTTTGTAGTCGTTTGAAAACGGATATTTTATTATATTTGAGCAAATATTAATTAATGAAACGGGATGTTAATATTTTTGAATTCCCCCTGAATTTGGGGCTTACCAAAAAGGATCATGAAACTGAACCAGGAGTCAGAAAGCTCCCGGATTGGTTGAATAAATTTAATTTTCATCAAGAAATTAATCCGAAACATATTTTCCGTCTTAATGCTCCACCTTATACAATAGAATTCGATGAGGAGGCACAGGTTAATAATTCGGATGCTATTATTGAATATGCCAAACAACAATCTGATCTTATTTCAAAATATTTTACTCCTGATTATTTTAATATCATATTAGGTGGTGACTGCAGCATTCTCATCGGAAATGCTCTTGCCATGAGAAAAAAAGGAAACTTCGGATTGTTTTATCTTGATGGTCATACCGATTTTATTCTGCCACACCTTTCACAAAGCAGAGCAATTGCAGGAATGGACCTAGCAATTATTGCGGGATTAGGACATGAAAAACTTACGAATATTAATCATCTCAGGCCTTATATTGAGGAAGAGAACATATTTTGTGTGGGAAATGCAGAAACTCAAGATCAGCATTATGTAGAACCAATCATTAATTCTAAGGTTCATTATTTTGATCTCTTTAAGCTCAGACAAAATGGTTTCTACAAAACGGCTAAAGACTTTTTGAACATGATTGAAAATAAAAAACTGGATGGTTTCCTGATTCATCTTGATGTAGATGTTTTAAAAGATGAAATAATGCCTGCTGTAGACAGCAGAATGGAAGAAGGAATTGATTATCCTGAGCTCAAAGAAACTCTTATTCCTTTAGTATCTCATCCTGAATGTAGAGGGATTGAAATTACAATCCTAGACCCCAATTACGACCAAGATGGTATTTGTACCATTCCTTTTATTCACCACATAACCGAAATTTTAAAAAGTATTTGAAATAGTAATGAAAAAGAGAATTAACAGAACACTGAGAGTATCTAAATATGTAATTTATAAAGAAACGTTAGTAGATTATAAAGAGCATTTCTGGTCATTTTTAGGATCTTTTTTCGGAATCGGATGTATAGGATTTATTCAGTCTCATTATCTTCTGCAAGAGGAAAACATATTTCTTATCGGATCTTTTGGTGCATCCAGTGTTTTGATCTACGGAGCAATCCAGAGTCCATTGGCTCAACCCAGAACCTTAATCGGTGGACATTTCATTTCAGCTTTGGTGGGAGTTACCATTTATAAACTCGTTCCTGATATACTTTGGGTTTCTGCTCCCTTAGCTGTTGCTCTTTCGATCGTTTTGATGCAATATACTAAGACATTACATCCACCGGGAGGTGCCACTGCTCTTATCGCTGTTACCTCTACCGGAAAAATTCCGGATTTAGGATACTGGTATGCAATTTCGCCTGTATTATCAGGCTGTATTATCTTATTATCGGTAGCTTTACTTTTTAATAATATAACGCCTAACCGAAGTTATCCTACCCACGGCAGATTTAAAAGGCTGCTAAGAAAAAAACATCTGCACAAAATGAAAAACTAAAATTATGAACTGTATCGAATGTGGCGAAAAAATCATAGGAAGATCAGATAAAAAATTCTGCAATGATGCCTGCCGGAATGCTTATAACAATAAGCAAAATAAAGACTCGAACAATCTCATGCGCAATATCAACAATAAATTGCGTAAAAATTACCGTATTTTACGGGAAATAAATAAAGAAGGAAAAACTAAAATTCTCAGATCAAAATTGAATGCCTTTGGTTTTGATTTTGATTATTTCACTCATTTAAAAGTATATAAAAATGGTTCGGAATACAAATTTATATATGATTACGGGTATAAGATTTTAGAAGATAATTTTGTTTTAATTGTAAGAAACCAAGCTTAAATTTGTCCATCAGTCACAATTATGAAAGAAATCGTTTTAATTACAGGAGCCGGAGGAATGATTGCCCAGGAATTATCAAGAAAATTGGGTAAAGACTATATTATTAGATTTTTAACTAGAACCAAGAGACAGGAAAATCAATATGAATGGGACCTTGATAAGGGAACAATAGACGAAACAGCCTTTGAAAATGTAGATCATATTATTCATCTTGCAGGAGCCAATATTTCTGAAAAAAGATGGACTGAAAAAAGAAAAAAAGAATTAATTTTCAGCCGCGTTAATTCTGCAAAGCTGATTCTCGACACTTTAAAAAAGAAAAATATTGTTCTGAAATCATTTATTTCTGCTTCAGGTATTAATGTTTATGGTACCGAAACTACAGAAAAAATATACAAAGAAGATGATCCTAAAGGGAATGACTTTCTAAGCAAAGTTGTGATCTTATGGGAGCAGGCAGCCGATTGGTTCTCAGAAGAGAAGGTAGTTCAAAGAGTGGTAAAATTAAGAACAGCTGTTGTACTTTCAGAAAAGGAAGGAGCACTCAAAAAAATGATCCCTCCTATACGATATTATATCGGTTCACCTTTAGGTAATGGCAAACAGTATATGCCATGGATTCATATTACTGATATTTGTGCTATTTATGAATTTGCTTTAAAAAATCCACAGATGAATGGAGCCTATAACGCAGCTTCTCCCCAACATTCCACTAATGAAAATTTCACCCGTAAAATAGCCAAAGTTCTTAATAAACCACTATGGATGCCCAATGTCCCGGCATTTATTATACAATTATTATTTGGAGAGCTTTCCGATGCCTTATTGAATGGATCAAGAGTTTCTTCTAAAAAATTACAGGATGAAGGATTCCAATTTCAATTCCCTGATTTAAAAGAAGCTCTCGAAAATTTACTGATCAAAAAATAATTAGATTATATCAAACCAAAACAATCCAAAAATTACACCTTATGCAAAATACAAGAGTAAATATTTTAAAAACAGAAATATTATCCGATAACTGGTATACTTTAAGAAAGATTACATTCAATATCCTGAAAAAAGACGGTACTGTGGAAACCCAAAACAGGGAAGCATATGACCGGGGAAACGGTGCTGTAATTTTATTATATAACAAAGAAACAAAGTCGGTTACATTGACCAGACAATTCAGATTACCCACTTATCTTAACGGAAATACCAGCGGAATGCTTATTGAAGCCTGTGCCGGATTATTAGACAACGACAATCCTGAAAATTGTATAAGAAGAGAAACTGAAGAAGAAACAGGCTACAAAATTGGAAAAGTTCAAAAGGTTTTTGAATCTTATATGTCACCGGGATCAGTCACGGAAATTCTTCATTTTTTCATTGCTGAATATTCTAAAGAAATGAAAGTGAATGATGGCGGAGGGCTTGAGGAAGAGGGGGAAAATATTGAAGTTTTAGAAATTCCTTTTGAAGAAGCTCTTAAAATGGTAGATTCCGGAGAAATTATGGATGCTAAAACAATCATGTTATTGCAGCATATCCGTTTGAAAGGAATTTTGTAAATATTTTTAAATCGTAAGTTATGTCTCAAAAAGTAGCCATCCTTTACCAAACCCAAACTCCACCGGAAAAAAATGGAATCATTAAACCTATGAAACCTGGAGGCTATTCTGACAGCGGAGCCGATATTACCTATTCTTTGCAGAAACAGCATATTGAAGTTATCATCCCAAAAGAATCCCCTAACGTGAATATTGATTTAGATTGGGTTTTCCCGGATTCTAAAGAAGGTATAGAATCTGCAGTTAATGCAGGAGCCCAAATTATATGGATGAATACAGTTCTTTACTCAGGACATCCTATTGAAGAGTTTTTAAAGAAAGGAATTTCTGTTGTAGGTCAAATTCCCGAAAATGTGGATCTATATGATGACAAATGGGTAACCAATGCCTTATTGAAAGATTATGGACTGCCTATCCCAAGATCAGTAATGATTACCCTGGAAAATATTGAAAGCTATATCCTTGATTTTCCCTTTCCTGTAGTAACAAAACCTATTCGGGGAAGAGGAAGTCAGGGTGTTTCCCTTGTACATTCAAAGGAAGAGCTTACTTCCATTCTGAAAAAAATGTTTACTTCAAATGATTTTGGAGAAGCCTTGTATGTAGAAGAGTTTTTGTCAGGAGAAGAAGTTACTATTACTGTAATGCCACCGGGAAATTATAAGATCAATTACGAAGATATACATCAGGAACACTACTGGTCATTACCTCCGGTAAGACGCTTTAATCATGAAAACGGCATTGCTCCTTATAATGGAACAGTCGCTGTTATTAACAACAGTGAAGTATTGAATGATACTGAATTACAAAGTGATGTTATCCTTCAATTATGTAAAGATTGTGAGCAGGCTACCCAATTAGTTAAAGCAAAAGCACCTATCCGTATAGATTGCCGGGCTAATGCAGAAGGAAAATATTTTCTTTTTGACCTTAATATGAAACCTAATATGACAGGTCCTTCCCGACCGCATCGTCAAAATCAGGACAGTCTTACTGCCTTAGCTGCCAGAAAAATAGGATGGAGTTTTGATGATCTTATTTTAAATATGTTGAACCAGAACTGGAGATTACTTTAACAATGTCACATGAATAGAAGTTTATATAATAGTTCCATTGATATTTTTTTAAAACAAGATAAAGATGCTATTTTTGGTAACATTACCAATAAATATCAACATAGTTTAGAGGATTTACAAAAAAATTCATGGATAAAACAAATTGATATTTTAAAAAAAGTACTCGGTTCATTTAACTCAGGAAATATTTATTTTGAATTTTCAATTCCTAGAATGGGCAAAAGAGTAGATAATATCATTATCATTAAAGATCTTATTATTTTATTAGAATTTAAAATTGGAGAATCAAAATATACTTTACAAGGTCAAAATCAAACAATAGATTACTGTTTAGATCTAATCAATTTTCATGAAGGAAGTCACAATAAAAAAGTAATACCCATACTA
>NZ_JALAHD010000022.1 GCF_022712095.1 Chryseobacterium sp.
AACAAAAACAAAATTTGAAAAATATCCTAGTTATCATTTTGAAAATATAATTATTTATAATTTTCATAATCTGCTAATTTTCAAATATCTTATGCTTATTTTCAAAAAAATCACTATTTTTGGATATAAACACCAAAATCACACAAATGATTTATAAAATTCATCAGATTACCCATGATTTCATCATTGGATCTGTACAAGACAAAATAATGAACTACCACTGGATCGTAGTGGCAGATATTCCACGCCAAATGACCCTGTATAATCGAGTTCAACCTCAAAATATTAGCCTTATTAGTGGTGAATCTGATGAGGATTTTAGCCATGATTTTGAAAGAGTATGGACATTGTACATGGCAGAACGCCTAAGAAATTGGTTAATTAATGAACATCCTGAAAAGCTATTTTCTTATAGAGATCAGCCAATATCTATCAACAATAATTTTATCTGATTACTATTACTTACTTAAAGATACTTATCAAAAACACTAGAACAAAAACAAAATATGAAAAAGAAAAATACTCCTGAAGATATTTTCTTCCAGCCTGACGGATACAAAGCCCCGGATAATGCTAATGCTATTAAAGAGAATAGCATCGCAGGTATTAATCGTGTTGTAAAACTACAATGCATTGTGAATGGTGAAATCATTCCACACTTTAAAGATTTTAAGCTAAAACAGAGTACCAGAAACCATCATGAATTTGAGCTGATTCTGGCACATGATAGTCTTGAAAACAGACAGGATCATACATTAGAAGATGTCAATAAATTTCTTGGTGGAAGACTAACCGTCAGAATCATGTATAAAGATGTAGACAAGAGCCCTGAAAGAGTATTTGTTGGAGTCATAACGAAGGTAGGATTCAGTCAGGATAATCATAGCCTCGGAAACATTGTACTGAAAGGCTTTAGTCCAACCATACTTTTGGATGCTGCTCCACATACTCAAAGCTTTGGAGGTGGACAGCCTGTTAATATGGGAATAATTGCCACTGAGATTCTTAAACAAGGTATAGATAAAGGCAAATATGACTATCGTGTTGATGCTAAAGCCTCTTCACAAATTGTTTATAGTGCGCAATATGATGAAACGCATTACAATTACTTAAGTAGAATGGCAGAGGCTTATGGTGAACAGTTTTATTATGATGGTGAAGTACTGCATTTTGGTAACCTGCCACCTCAGAATAAAGTTCTGGAACTTATTTATGGGAGTAATGTTTCCGATATTAATGTAGAATTAAAAGCTGTTCATATCAATCCTAGTTTTTACGGCTATAACAGCAGTGGTAACACAAAACTAACATCGGGACAAACTCCAATCAGCCACAAGGGTGATTTGGCACAAACAGCATATAAAAATAACAATGGTATTTTTAAAACGCAGTCACTTCAAGTTGCACCTATCAAAGCGAGAACAGATATGGACATCACCAATTCCCAGACCAGTACAGCAGGAAGCCAAGCTGTAGAAGTATTTACAGTTTCAGGTAAAACTACTGTTCCTTTTCTGTATCCCGGATGTGTGGCAGATGTTAAAATGAGGAAAGCTGATAGTAATGAAACCTCTTATTTTACCAAGGTAATGATAACCGAGGTAAACCATGAGATAGATACACTTGGACATTATACTGGTAGCTTTGCAGCTATTGCAGCAGACACAGGATTCTTACCAAAAGCTGAATTCACTATTCCGACTGCTTTACCCCAAATAGCAACAGTAATTTCCAATACAGATGCTGAAGGTCAAGGAAGAGTTCAGGTGAAGTTTGATTGGCAATTGAATGATACTACAAACTTTATTCGTGTTATGAGCCCTGATGCGGGTGGGACTGACCAGATCACTCAAAACCGAGGTTATGTTGCAATTCCTGAAGTTGGTGATCAGGTGATGGTCAACTTCCAGCATGGTCACCCGGACAGACCTTTTGTAATGGGTGGAATGTTTCATGGTGGAACAGGAATTGGTGGAAATATAGATAATCATATTAAATCAATACAAACCAGAAGTGGTAATAAGGTTATCTTTAATGATGCTGAAGGCAGTATACATATTGAAGATCCAAGTGGAAATATTTACTTTATGGATGGTAAAGGGAATATTACAGTCACCGCTCCTCAGAATATGACATTTAATGCCGGGCAGAATGTAAGCATCAATGCCGGACAAAACATAAATGTCATAGCAGGAACCAATATCATGACATCAGCAACGTTGAATTACACACAAGCAGTAGGGGTAAATTATATGAGTACCATTGCAGGAAATTCAAGTCACTTTATTACAGGGAAGCTTATGGAAATAATTGATGGAGACACTGTATCAGAATCTAAAAAAGAGAGGAAGGAGTACAGTAGTCAGGATATGGAGGTACAATCAGAAGGAAATATAAAAAAGTATTCCCAAAAGACATTATATAACAACAGTGGTGAAAAATCTAACTCCCATTAAACATGAGTAGAATAAGAATTGTAAAGGGAAAATATACTAAGATAACCGGAGGTGATCATTATATGTTTTCTGATGGAAATATTATTTCCTCTGCCGGAGGAAAGTATGAGGAACAAGGTAATGAGGGAGGTATCGTCTTTGGTGACTCCAAACCCTATGAGCCTTGGAAATCTTATCTCAGGCATGATTGGTATCATTGTGTATTTGCACATACTACCAATAAAAAAATACCAATTGCTGATTTAGGAGTTAGTAATTTTAATGTAGAGATGTGCCTAACTGGAATAACTTCTGTAATCCGCTTCGAGGCATATAATTTAAATTCAACTGATAAGTATAAGTTTCATAATTGGGTCTATTTATTAAATATTTATATGAACAATCGTGGTGAGCTTGTAGAGGGAGGAATGGATTTAATTACCTATAAAACAGAAAGGAAGATTGGTTCTCAGGAAAGGAATATAGAACAGCAGAAAGGTAGTGATAAGATAGTTTTTCAAAGAACCCAGTATGATCTAAGGTCAAAGGGAAAAGACCTCCATGATGAAGTATTGTTGGATCATAAGCTCATTTTTTCCAACGGAATGGAAAGAAATATCAACTTTGGAACTAAAACAACAGAGTCTCACATGTTTTATGATATTTTTGGAGATTTTGTAAAAGAAGCGAGTCGTCTCAATCGCCGGGCTGATATTTCCTATGTATTTGCAGGAACGGAAAATGCAGAAAGTTTCCTAAGTAAAGTAAATGAAACAGCTGATAAGATTGCACTAGAGACAGACAGCCCGTTTTTAGCCAGTTCTTTTGATAAATATAAAGGGACATCTGTTTTTAAAGAGGTATTCGGAGTACTTAGCTATTTAACAGGTACTATTGATGATGGTCAGGTATTAGCAGACAGAGTACGAAAAATCCGAGGCCCAATACAGCTTACTAGTGTACAATGTGCAAGAATGGATGAAAAGGAAAAATTTATAAAATTTTCTGAAGATAAAATCTATTTTGTTACTAGCGAATTTGAGGAACTTGGTGAAATATTACAAAAAACCAAAAAAAGATTGAAAAAAGATGAGTAAAATATACCTACCTGAAAAATTGGTTTTAGGACAAGAAGAAAAGGATTTATATCCCTACCGTAGAAGGGTTAGCACTTCATTTTGTGTTGCTTTTACATTGAATCAATCTATTCAAATGTATACAGGAAACAGGTATACAGATAGTTTAGATGCCTGCCTTACTGCTGTAAGCTGGGTGGAAGATAATTTTTGTGAACTCCATATAGCTGGAATTGGAATTGATAAGCCCAAACATGAAAGGATAATAAAGACATGTACACTCTATATGGATAGAGGAGGATACCTCGTTTCTGGACATTATCAAGAATTCAAATATTTAGCACAAAGAGTTTTAAGAAGACCTACAGCAGCCCCAGATGATACGGTTGATAAAATAATAGAATTAAAACATAACTTTAGTAGAAAATTTATTAATGGTACAAAAGAAAATTTATTACATAAAGAAATATTCATAGATAAACTTTTCAAAATACAAGATTTTCCAGAATTCAAAATCAATACAGAGTCTGATTTTTTCAAACTCTTACAGAAAGTTTCTATTTATAATCGTAGTATGGAGATGTCATTCGTATATTCTATTGCACAAGAAAAGAAAATTCAATTAGATAATTTCAAAAAAATCGTAGGAATAGTTTCCCTCCCTATAACAATTGAAGCTTATGCATGGGTTAAAGCTTTACAGAGTGGTATATCACTTATTAATTATCTTTGTACCGCTGATGATGTTATGAAACTTTCGGATGAATTGTTTGAGTTTAGAGGGCCTGTAATTATTTCAGATGTTTTTGATGTCGCTTATGACAATAAACATTTTGATCCTATGAGTGATAATATAACAATTCCTAAAAGAGAATCTAAAAGTAGAGGTTTGAAACAAGATGCATTGGATGATTTTTTAGCAATAAAAATGATTGTTGC
>NZ_JALAHD010000271.1 GCF_022712095.1 Chryseobacterium sp.
AAAAAACCGCCCGAAGGCGGTAAAAAAAATATATTAAAAATTGTTGTTCAATTAATTCTGATTCCAGAAGGGTGTATATTGGTTCTTTGTAAATAATTGTGCCGTTGGGATATTAGGAGTATTAGCACTGTTTGCCGAAAATTCAGATTGAGGATACTGTAATCTATATGGCTTATTAGCCATAACTGCAGTGACAGCCAAAGGCGTATATGGATACCCTGTTCTATTATACTCTATAAAAGATTCAATTGGATTCACATTTGTTAAAGCAAGCCACTTTTGCGTAATAATAGCTTCAATTTTTTGTTCCGTTGTCCCAGTCCATCCAAGCCCTATTCTAGAAGAGATTGAAGCAATATAAGCAGGAGCGGTACCAGCCGTTGCTCCAAAATAGTTATATGAAGCAGTTATAGCTTGAGTAAATTTAGACTGAGCATCAACCGTAAACAATGACGGCCACCTCAGGGCTGCCTCCGCCTGCAGCAAATTACTTTCAGCTAGCGTCATTAAGGTTCCTCCTCTTGCATTAGAAGCGCTTATAACAGTCCCTCCCGTTGTTACATTCCCAATGAATGTTCCATTTGCAAGTTTAGAAACAGTTCTGCTTGAAGCACTATTAGGATCAATCTCCGCCCCTGGCTGTCCCGCTGTCGCACCCTGTCTAATCCCCTTTAGACGAGCATAAGGTACACCATTAAATGTATAAGAAATCTGAGAAAAAAGCCTATACCTTCTTCCATCTTTTATTCCTGTAAACTTTGAATATTCTGCAGAATTAAGAATCTCATTACCCTCTAAAGCATTAGCCATATGTTCAGAAACAGTTACTAAATTATAATTCTGTACAGCAGAACCCGCTGCATTATTTCTATAATTATACATTAAAGGATTCATAGCATCATTACTAGCTGTGGAATATCCAGGATTCTCATAAACATCTCCTGTAATAAATGTAGGGTTTGATGCTGATAAGGCAGATAATTGCATGTCCCTATAAGCTCCCATATCTCCGGTTGCCTTTGACATCCTAACAAGAAATCTCAGCTTGATAGTATTAGCAAAATTCACCCAACTATCCATGTTCCCCTGAAAAACGATATCAGCAGCTCCAGGATTTAAAGAAACACTAGCATCAGCAGCCTCTATTAAAGCTATACCCTCATCAATACTTGATATTAATGCTTTATATACATCTTCATCATTATCATATTTAGGAGTAGAGTTAGCCTGAGCTTGAAATGCCTCAGAATAAGGAATATCTCCATACAAATCAACAATAGGCTGTAAATAGAAAGCCTTCAAAATTTTAGCAATCGCAACATAATAATCCTGCTTATGATCGGCATTTGGATAAGTCTCAACAATTTTAAAATTATATAAGTTTCTATATGTATCATCCCAAATTCCATTATAAAATTGGCTATTTACAGCTCCTAATGTAAATTCAGCAGAGTAAGGACCTCCAAATACATAAGTATTTCCTGCCCAATTATTCATCATTAAATTTCCTAATTGCATTTGATTTCCAGATTGCACACGATACATCTGAGAAATAACCCCTGGTAAAATTAATTCCGGAGTAACATTTTCAATAGGCAGATTATTAGGATCTTCATTAACATCCAAATAATTATTACACGATGTTAAAGAAAGAGCTATTACAGACGCAGATAGTAAAAATTTTATCTTTTTCATTTTAATTTTTTTAGAAGTTTACATTAACATTGAAACCAAACGATCTTGAAGTCGGATATTGAGACACAGCTTGGAAACCAGCAGCCAATCCTGTAGTATTAGCAACTTCCGGATCTCCATAATTTCTATTACTTTTAGCATAAGAGATAAATGGATTTCTTGCATAAACTACAATTGACATATTATTTATAAATGTATTTGCTAATAAAGATTTCGGAAGAGCGTATGACAATGCAATTTCCCTAATTTTCAAGGCACTACCATCAACAACAAATTCTTCAGCAATATCATCCTGATAATTAGAAGTAAAATAATTAGTTACCCCAGCATAGTTAGCCATATTATATACAGGAGTTGTATTGGTTACATATTGCCCATTTACAAATTGAACCGACCCTGGAATTATATACCCTTGAGACCTATCAAACTCAGCAGATTTCTCTAATCCCCCTGTAAATCCTAATAAATTCTTAGCAGCTGAAATAAATTTATTCCCTGTTCTATAATCCCCTACGGCAGTTAATGTCAAACTCTTGAATCTTATTGAAGTACTAAAGGTAAGAATGTAGTCCGGATTCACTTTTCCTAAAATCTCGGGAGTGCTACTAACAACAGGAAGACCATTAGCATCCACTATAATATTACCATTAGGATCTCTTTGATAAGCAGTACCAATTATCATTGGAGTATCATATCCTTTAATCGCAGCAATACTAGCCGGAATACCAGAACCAGCACTTGCAAGAATTACCATATCCTGCCCATCTGCTAATTCTTGCACTTTTGATCTATATTGTGAATAACCTCCTTTTAAATTCCATTCAAAATCTTTGGACTTAAATGGTGTTAAACCTAATTCTATTTCAAAACCTCGGTTTCTCATTTTACCAATATTCCCTAATAAGGAAGCAATCCCAGAGGACGATGGATAAGTAACCCTTGTAATCAGATTATCTGTATCCGTCTGATACGCCGACGCATCCAAAGTAATTCTATCCTGGAAAAAACCTAAAGATAAATTACCTTCAACAGTATTATTAAATTCTGGTTTAATATCTTTTGACACTCCATTAGGATTATACAGATAAGAAGCCAAAGAGCCGAAAGGATAACCCGTAGGAAATGCCCCCACCTCATCAACCGCATAAGGACTCACTACCGAATTACCTGTTCTGGTATATGAGGCTGCGATTTTCATATAATTAAGAACATCTCCTTTTAAACCCGCAAAAGCTTTCGTTGGTATAAATGATGCCCCAAATGAATAATAAGCATATCCGTTATTTTTAAAATCATTAGTATAAGTAGGTATTACGCTTAGAACTGACGATTGCTCATATCTAAACGTTCCATTAACAAATAAGAAATCTTTATATGAAATATCTGCATTGGCAAACCATGCAACACTTCTTTGTCTTAACTTTGAATTATCTAAATTATACCATGGTGTGTTTTGCAATACATTATTTATGTTATACCATCCCGGAATTTTCAAATTAGTTCCACCTACCTGCGCATTATCCTGCTTAGTATCCTGAATATTATTACCAATATTTGCCTTTAAAGCAACATTATCAGAAAGATCATAATTAAAATTCAACATTATATCTCCATAATACTTCCATCCCTTAGTTAAGAGCTTGTTATACCCTGATACTGGAGGAGTAGAGCCAAATTCAAAGAAATTCATTCCATCTAAAAAAGTTCCCGTATTGGAATATACATATGCATCCGAAGTCGAGTATCCGTCATTATACGCTTCTGTAACCCCAGAAGTTGTTAACATATTTCCAGTATAGGATAAACTAATATTTTTAGTAAAGTCATAGTTCATCGAAACAATACCATTAAATGTTGTACTATTGGAATTAGATCTATAGTGATCCCTCAACCAATAAGGATTATAAGCATAACCTGTCCAATGTCCCTCCAACCCAGAATTACGATAATCTTTTACATTAATATTTGTTGGCGTCTGTAAAAGCATTCCATATAAATTCCCTGTCGATTGACTGACATTCTGATCAATAAAGTTAAAAGTTCCATCAATTCTAAACTTTTCAATTTGCTTCCCCCCTTTAAAAAAGAAAGTATTTCTTTTCAACTGATCACCATCAATCATAAAGTTATTTTCTAATCGATTGATGGACAAGAATGCATAAGAATCATCTCCCCCCACATTCATTGACAGTCCATTTTGGTAAGTTACACCATTATTAAAAAATTTCTTAATATTATCTTTCTTAGGGGAAAAAGTCGTCATAATGAACGAACCATCAGCTTGTGGCAAACCTGCAGGTAATAATTGCCCACCTAAACTGGAAGAATATAAAGGACCCCATGATGTATTTTCATAAGGCACCCAATTTGTACCCCCATAATCAGTATCATCAAAACTTTCATCCTGAATACCCTGTCCATAAATCTTTTGACGAATAGGAAGTTTATAAACATCCGAAATATCTATAGAAGAAGTAAGATTGAATTGAATTTTACTTGATTTAGATCCCTTTTTAGTTGTAACAACAATAACCCCATTACTTCCCTTTTCTCCATAAAGAGCAGAACCTTGTTGACCTTTAATTACATTAACACTCTCTACTACCTCAGGTGGCAACTGCTGAAAAATGGACAAGGTAGAAATTGCACCATCAATTACAACCAAAGCCTGACTATCTCCATACATAGACCTAGGACCTCTTAATACAATACGGTTACTAGAATTTACAGAGTTATTAGTATTATTAATCTGTAAACCATTAACCTTTCCAGTTAATGCCTGAGCCATGTTTGGACTTGAAGCTTGATTAATCTCTTTTGTCCCCACAACTTTATTACTAGAAATTACGGCATCCTGTCTCATTTTTATACCAAGAGCTCCAGTAACTACGACTTCACGTATATCCTGGGTTCTTACAGTATCATTTTGTCTATTCTGCGCATTCACAACCATGAAAGATGAGGCGAGAACCACAGTCAAAACACTTGTAGTTAATTTCTTCATATTTAATTGATTATTTATATTTGGATGCAAATATGTGAAAATTTCTTAAAATTTCAAAA
>NZ_JALAHD010000272.1 GCF_022712095.1 Chryseobacterium sp.
AAATATTCTATTAAAAACAGACTATGTGAAGAAATATCATAAATTTTAAACTATAAGATTATACACACAAGGAAAAACTTACTTATAAGGCTATGAAAAAAATAACACTAGGAATTGCATTATTAGCATCGACAATTGTGCTTGCTCAGACTGAGGACAGCATTAAATCCAAAAACATTGAAGAAGTTGTTGTAAACGGGAAATATTATAAGAAATATGTTGAGAAACAAGGATCTTCCTCACTCCGCTTAGACGAAGAACTTATTAAAATTCCACAAAACGTTTCCGTTATTACTAATAGAGCACTGGAAGACCAACAAGTTACCACTTTAAGCGATGGTGTATTGAGAAATGTAGCTGGAGCTCAAAGGCTGGAACACTGGGGAGACATGTATACAAGAGTTAACATGAGAGGTTCAAGAGCAGCAGCTTTCATGAATGGTGTAAATGTTACTTCAAACTGGGGTCCTTTAAGTGAAGATATGAGCTATGTAGACCATATAGAGTTCATCAAAGGCCCATCGGGATTCTTAATGTCTAATGGGGAACCAAGCGGCATTTATAATATTGTTACTAAAAAACCTACCGGACAATCACTGAACGGTTCTGCAAGAGTTACACTGGGAAGCTACAATATGTACAGGGGAGAAACAGATATTGATACAAAAATCACTGATAAGGTCGCTTTCAGATTAAATCTGATGGCTCAGAATAAAAAGAGTTTCAGAGATTATGAATTCAATGACAGATATATTATCAATCCTTCCTTTAGATTTAAACTTTCAGATAATACCACTGTAACAGCCGAATATGTATATCAAAAGGCTAAAATGTCTGAGGTAGGATCAGCCTATGTTTACAGTTTTGAAGGATATGGAACAAAACCAGCCGAATATACGGTTACTGATCCGGGTATTGATCCGACAAAAGTTACCAATAATACGGTAAATGTTAATTTACAACATAAGTTCAATGAAAACTGGAAACTGACGACTCAATTGTCTTATATCAATGAGTACACGATGGGAAGCGATATCTGGCCGGGCACATTCATCTCCGATACAAAGTTTATCAGAACCCTCAATTTCTGGGAAGCAAGCAATGTTATGAAATTCGGACAGGCATTTTTAAACGGTTATATTAAATCAGGGCCTGTTTCTCACAAAATTTTAGCAGGTTTAGATCTAGGTTCAAAAAAATACCTTGCTGACTGGAGCAAAAGTGGAAATTTAGACACTCAAGAAAATCCATTTGATTTAAATTCAACAACATATGCCGCTCCTAGCAATGGGTATCCGCATTTTGATACAGGAGGCAAATCTTTGTTAGAAAGAGCTACTCCTTACGGAACCATTGAGCAGACATACACAGGAATTTATTTACAGGATGAGTTAGGATTCCTTGATGACGCTTTAAGATTAACATTAGCAGCCCGCTATACCAATGTACAGGAGAATAATTACGGTACAAAAACAGAAGCTAACAGAATTACTCCGCGTATTGGCTTGAGCTATTCAATAGATGATAATACCTCAGCTTATGCTTTATATGATCAGGCATTCTCTCCACAAGCCGGTTTATTCCGAGACGGAAGCACGGCAAAACCGATAACCGGTAATAATGTAGAAGTCGGTTTCAAGAAAGACTGGTTTGCAGGTAAATGGAACACTACTCTTTCCTTGTACAATATCAATAAAAATAATGCAATTACGGGTGATCCGACTGATCCAACCGGAATGTTTTCTGTACTTCTTGGAAAAACAAGAGTACAAGGTGTGGAGTTTGATCTTAAAGGAGAAATCGTAAAGGGATTTAATGCCATTTTCAACTATGCATTTACTGAAAATAAATATTCAGAAACCACTCAAAGTCACCAAAAAGGAGAAAAAGTTCCGGGATATGCAAAACATACTTTAAATGGTTGGCTGAACTATACGTTTACAGAGGGAACTTTAGAAGGATTCGGATTAAGTTTTGGAGGAACATTTTTAGGAGGAAGAAGCAGCTGGAACTGGGGCAGCACAAACGCTCCTTTACAAATGAATGACTATTTAAAATTCGATGCCGGGCTTTCCTGGGAAAACCCAAAATTCAGAATCGGGCTCAATGTTTTCAATTTATTCGACAGATATTTATATAGCGGAAGCAGTATTAACTTTACTATGACAGACGGCACACAGCGCGGAGGATACTATTACCAGGCTGAAGCTCCTAGAAATTTCAGATTATCAATAGGATATAAATTTTAAGTAATTACTATAGGCTGACCTAACGGTTAGCCTTTTTATCCATAAGAAAACTCTTAACGTTCCAGTATATTACAATTTTTAATTTATTCTTATATCCTTCAGAACTAAATATAACAACTGCAATAGTTCTTCAGAAATAAGAGAAACATTTATTATATAATGTAAATTTTAATTAATCTAAATAAAATTTATGTCATATATTTGCTAAACTTTCATTACGACATGAAGAAAAAACATCATCATAAAAAAAAGCCTGGTTTCCTTAAAAAATGGACAGGAAAACTGCATTTGTGGTTTGGATTGATCATTGGCTTCTTAATTTTTATTATTTCCATTACAGGTGCATTATATGTCTTTAAAGACGAAGTGGAAAGCTATACCCGTAAAGATGTTATATATCATAACGAACAAAATATAGACAAAAAAAGCGTTCTTCCGATTCGTGTCTTAGAAAAAGCTGTAGACGAACAGATGAAGGAAAAATATCCCATTCATTGGGTGAATGTTCCTATCGACAAAAAAATGTCTTATTTATTCTATTGGTATGAGCATAATACGGATGCATGGAACTATTTTGACGAATTTCCGATTTATAAAGTAGCTTATGTAAATCCTTATACAGGAAAAGTGCTGCGAACTTATGATGAAAAAAACAGTTTTTTCAGTATTATTAAATCTATTCACTGGAGCTATTTACTGAAACAGGAATGGGGAACCTATGTTGTGGGAATTCCTGTTCTCATATTTGTTTTTATGCTGATCTCCGGTATTATTTTATGGTGGCCTAAAAATAAATCTGCAAGAAAACAACGTTTTTCTTTTAAATGGAAAAATATCAAAAGCTGGAAAAGAAAGAATTATGACCTCCACAATATTCTTGGATTTTATGCTTCTATCTTCGCTCTTATATTTTCAATAACCGGTTTATTTTATGCTTTCCTTTTTGTTCAGTCGATGATCTATGTAATCTTTTCCGGAGGAAATACTCAATATCCTGATTTTTCACACATTACAACAAAAGCCCCTATTGAGCAAAGAACGGAAAAAACTCTTGATAAAGTAATCAGCACCGTTCAAGAGAAATATCCTAATGCTTATGTCTTTTCGATAGATTTGGGACATGAACACATGGATGATCATGAACACCCTAATTTTGGGATTTACGTAAAACACCTCTCCTATTCATATCATAAAAACAGTAATCTTATTTTTGATGAAAATTCCGGAGAGCTGTTGCATACTCATGATCCGAAAGATAAAAACTTCGGAGAGAAAGTAGTTTCAGCTAATTATGATATTCATGTAGGAGCAATTTTAGGACTTCCTACCAAAATTATTGCTTTTATAGTAAGCTTGATCTGTGCTTCATTACCGGTTACAGGTTTCATGATTTGGTGGGGAAGAAGAAAAAAGAAACCTGTAAAAACTATTCAATCCATTTAAAATTATTTTTTTTTCGAAGAATTCTATCAATAATCACTTATTAAATACAATCTTTTTTATAAATTTAGCCCCTGAATTAAGAAAGAAATGGCATTAGTAGATCTATCAAAGCAGGTTGCATTAGGTATTGACATCGGTGGAACCAATACTAAATTTGGTTTAGTGAATCACAGAGGAGAAATTTTAGTAAAAGGATCTATCCGAACTGATGAATATAAAAATCCTGAAGATTTTGTAGACGCTTTATACAAAGAAATTCAACCATTGGTAGGTGAACATTCTGCTGGAAAGAAGTTTGAAGGAATCGGCGTGGGTGCACCTAATGCCAACTACTATAAAGGAACCATAGAATTGGCCCCTAACCTTCCATGGAAAGGAGTTATAGAATTTGGTAAGATGATGACTGAAAAATTCGGTGCTCCCTGCAAAATGACCAATGATGCTAACGCAGCTGCACTTGGAGAAATGATGTATGGTGCCGCAAGAGGAATGAAAGATTTTATTATGATCACTTTAGGTACAGGTGTTGGAAGTGGGATTGTAGCAGGCGGACATCTGATTTATGGGCATGACGGATTTGCTGGGGAACTGGGACATACTATTGTAAAACCGGGAGGAAGAAAACACTGGAGCACCGGATCGGAAGGAAGCTTGGAAGCTTACGCATCAGCAACAGGTATTGCCATCACAGCAAAAAAAATGAGAGCAGAATTCCCTGAATCTATGCTTAATCAATATCCGGAAGAAGCCATTAATTCCAAAACAGTACATGAATGTGCCTTAAAAGGAGATCCTATCGCCATTGAAGTATTCAGATATACCGGCCAAAAATTAGGAGAAGCTTTGGCTAATTTTGTTATGTTCTCATCTCCTGAAGCCATTCTCTTATTCGGAGGAGTCATCAAAGCAGGAGACTTCATTTTAAAACCGGCTAAGCTTTATATGGAAAGAAACCTACTTCCTATTTTCAGAAATAAGGTAAGATTGGTTTTCAGTGAACTAGATGAAGCTGATGCTGCTATCTTAGGAGCAAGTGCTTTAGTTTGGGAAAAGTAATTCATGTGAATTGAATCTTTAAATATAATAACACACCTTATCTTAAACGGTGTGTTTTTTGTTATTTATTCTCCACAAATGACATCACAAAATGAAAAAGTTTTTCTTACTTTTGATTAGTTTTTTCCTCATTTCCTGCAAGGGACAAGAGAAAAAAGTCGTTCAACAAAATAATCAATCCAAAATGGATAACAATAATTTAGAGCAGATCACCTTTGGAGGTGGATGTTTCTGGTGTGTGGAAAGCTGCTTCAATATGTTAAAGGGAGTAAAATCCGCTATATCCGGATATTCAGGAGGCCATAAAGCCAATCCTACTTATGAAGAAGTCTGCACCGGAGAAACGGGCCATGCAGAAGTCGTACAGATCACTTACGATCCCAAAATTATTTCTTATGAGCAGTTAATGGATGTATTTTTCTTCCTCCATGATCCTACTCAGCTTAACAGACAGGGAAATGATATCGGAACCCAATACCGTTCTGTTATTTTTTATAAAGATGATGCTGAGAAGCAAAAAGCTGAAGAAGCTATAAAAAAATCTGAAGCTTCGGGAAAATGGCCTGGAACGTATGTTACTGAATTAACAAAATTTGAAAAATTCTGGCCGGCAGAACAATATCATCAGGGATATTATAATGCCAATCCCACACAGCCTTATTGCAGCGCCGTGGTAGGGCCTAAAATACAAAAATTTAAAAAGCATTTCGGAGAACTGGGAATGTTAAATACAGATTCTGAATAAAATAAAAGCGAAGAAAATTTCTTCGCTTTTTATTTTACTTCACACCTGCATATTTTTCAAGAATATGAGGAGTCACGGGTCGCAAATCTTTTCCTGTATCCGGATTTGTACCATCCATCGTAAAAAAATCCACTTCATTGTTTTGTTTAGAATACCAGGTTTTTCCTAATGCATTCTCCACAGTTAATGTGTCTCTCCTTTTGTTTTTCTTAAAAAAGTCCAGTTTCGCTTGATCAAGTGGAACCAATTCATGGTTAGGATTTTTATCCTTATAAGTTGTTACCTTATATTGATCACCATCCCAATACATCAATTTCTGACCACTTAGCCCATCATAATTATTAGCCAGTAATCCGGTTGCCATTATTAATCCCATAAATCCCATACCGGCCTGCCTTGTGGTAAACTGCGGAAGGGAAAATATAGGTTTGTTTACAATGTTGATAACCAGCTTAGAAACAGCCTGACTAATGGTGTATTCAATGGTTTTCCATTCTGCACAGTACGCTTTAAAGTTTTCATAGCCCAAATATAGACTCAAATCATCCAAAATTCCTGATCTAATATTATAATCCCTGTCATTTAAGACAATAGTATTATAATAGGTTTCAAATGACCTATAACTTAAATTAATCTGGTGCTGATCAACCAGTTCCCGTTCCAAGAATTTTAATATTCCGGTAAATGAGGTCTCTGTAGCTTCTTCAGATG
>NZ_JALAHD010000273.1 GCF_022712095.1 Chryseobacterium sp.
AGTTTTGTCGCCTCTCACTTCTATCTTTGGAGTATAAACAAAAGCACAAAAACAACCTTAATAATTAAAAAACACTATTGAATTCACCCTTATGTACAGGTGCTGAACAGCCCGAAATATATCCCATCATGAACCTAAAAACACAAAATATGGAAACTTCAGATGATACTATAACTAAAGATTCAGATATTGATATTTATACCATTAACTGGAAAGATACCGAAATGGACTATGACAATTATCTTAATGATATCGAAAGCTTCTTCCGAGAAGATTTTGAAAATGATATTTCTGAAGAAGAAACTTTCTGATTTTTTTTAAACACGTCAAGTTCTGTCGCTGTTCAACATTAGTTTTGAGCTATAAAATAAAACACTAAACCAATCTTAAAAACTCATTGTATCTCAGCATTCATAATGTTGGACAGACGGAACTTTATCTAAACCTAACCTTTAAATGACAAAAAATGAAACTCGCTATTAAAAAGTGAGGTGGATATCCTTTGCCGGAAACCACCTAAAAAAATAAGGCCAAAACCTGAAGATCCTCTCCTAAAAAGAGACTGCAAATTTCAACCTTTAATAAAACCAAACAAATTTACAAAAAATGGCCGAAATTGAAAACGGGGCTCAACCTATTGAAAACACCCCAACACAAACACTTTTCAGATTCGTAAGCTTAAGAAGTCCTGAATTAACTGATGATACGGAACAAAACAACCGGTTTGTCGTAATTCCAAGCGGGCTTACATCTGATGACAAATTTTATAAACCAGCAGCTGAAGCAACCAGCTCCAAACAAGAAGTCTTAAGAACTAAAGCAGCTGAATATGCAGTTTTAGCTGAATGTATCTCAAAAGAAAACTCCAATAATACTCTTGCAGGTTTCAAAAGAGCCTATAATGTAATTTATAATTTCGCAACATGGCTAGCCAGAAATAAAAGTACCTGTTCCTATGAAGAACTGGTGGAAAAGAAAAATGCTGCACTTACAGGTTATAAACCTGAAATCCTCATGGTATGGAATAACTTCATTTATCAGGTAGTTACACAGAAGGACTTCTATATCAAGGAAACACTAATGCAGGTTATTTTCGCCTTACACGTTCTTGAAAGCCCGACTTCGAATGAAGAAGAAGCAAAAATTGTACTGGGAGCAAGAATAGTTCTTCCAAAAGAAATGATGATTGATGATGATATCAATTCCTCATCTTCTTCAGTAGTTTCCAAAGTGGCAGCTAAAGCAAGCCTAAAAGACTCATTTCCTACTGAAGGAATGAAGAAGCAGCAAGCCGTTTCTGCTGCTAAAATGAGGCTTGGACACATTGAGGCTTTAAAGAAAGATATGGTTGCTATTGAAAAACAATACAATAAAGACTATCAGACTCATTATAAATCTCAGGAAGAGGCTTACCAGAAAGAGATAGCTCCTATACTCGCTAAGTATAACGAAGAGCTGGAAGCAGCCAAAAATGAATACTGCAGCGTGAGAGAACCCGGTGTGGAATACAACCCTGAGGATCCATGCCAGCAGCCTAAATATGTTCCCTATCCAGAATTACCTAAATTTGACTTTTACTTCAGTCCTGAGGTGAGTAGTGAATCTTTAATCACCAGCCTAAAAACTGACAATTTAGTAACGCTTCTTGATGTTTTAGGCTTCAAATTCTATAACGAATTTGTCCCGGAAAGACCTTCTCAAAGTGATGTTATACAGATGGAGTCTCTAATGGGAGGTAAGGATACTTTCAAGGAAATCAATTCATTAATCGAGGAATCTGTAGAGAAAAACAATACAATCATTGTAGAAAATACCGAAAGCAATAGTCAGGTATACACAAGTATCGGTGGTGTGATTGTACCTGTTGCCAAAACAACGGTCGTTCCATTCACTTATCAGATCTGTCCAAAGTTTGTTAAGGCTTTTAGCCTAGACTTAGCGTTAAATATTCCGGATACAACATGGGATATTGCTGCGGTCTCTTATATTTTAACTTCAAATAGCGGAACTCAAATCTCAAATTCCTATTATGTGAAATCCAAATCAGGAAATACGATTTATTTAAATGATTTACTAAATGACGGTGTTGACTTTTATACAATTGAAAACTCAAGTCTGGAAATAAAAATAGCATTCACTAATGGTAACGAAGCTGCCGTATCAATTTCAGGAATTACGGCAAGAACTTGTGTCTCTTCCAGCTTTGAATTAATCGCCCAGGATGGAAGTAATCCTACTATTCCCGATGGAGAAAACAATTTCATTCCTTCAGGGTTCGGATTCAAACAGGTTGGTATAGCTGATTATCTTAAAGTGGAACAAAGCACTCATGCTTATGTAGAAGGAGAAGTGTCAAATATTGAAAATATAATGGCCAGGGAGTACCGTGAAAAGTCTACGAGAAGATTAAGAAAGAGTGAAAATACCACTACAACTTCTACTGACACTGAAAGAGAGCAGCTTACAGACACCACAACTGCCAATCGTTATGAAATGCAGTCTGAAATTGCTAAAATAATGCAAGAAGCATCTGATAATAATACCCAGTTTAGCGCAAACGCCCATTATGGAGGAAATAAGTGGGGAGTTAGCACAGGACTAGGCTCTGGATATGCCAATCATAAATCTAAAGAAGAGAGTACAAGACAAGCCATGACACAATCTCAGGATATTACTTCCAGAGCTATGGATAGAATTGTCACCAAAGTACATGAAGAAAGAATTGAAAAAATCATTGAAGAATTTGAAGAAAACAATTCTCATGGTTTTGATAACAGAAAAGGTGATCAGCATGTCGTAGGTGTTTACAGATGGGTAGATAAACTGATGAAGAATCAAATCTATAATTATGGTAAACGTATGATGTTTGAGTTTATGATTCCCGAACCTTCTAAGCTGTATTCTTTAGGGCTTGATTTAACTAAAGATTTACTGACTAAACCGGAAGACCCACGAAAAGCTCTTACATTAACCATGGCTGATTCTGATGCTTTACAAGATGAATCTATTCTTAGATATTGGGTAGGTAAGTACAATGTAGAAATAGAAAACATTCCGAGTGAAACCGTGAAGCTATCAAAAGCATTTGCTTATGGTAAAGATAAAGTAGGGGATATAGGGTCTACAGGACATACTACAAGTGCTATCGGGCTACAAGAAACAATCACTATACCTGAAGGATATATTTCAAAATCTTACAGTATAAAAGGTGGAGGCAAACAATATCTGGAAAATGGCAGTTCATTGTTAAATGTAAACATTGGTGATATCCACGCAATTATAAACAGCTCTGCAGGAACTTTTCAGAATCAAAACAATAATTTCAGCGGATACACGGGCGAGCTAGGAGTAGGAATTTCCACTGATAGATTTTACTCATTTGAGGCTGTTGTTTCTATTGATTGTGCGCTATCTATGGATGCAAAAAAACAATGGATGCAGAAAACTTTTAATGCTATAATCAGTGCTTATGAAGAAGCATTGCTAGAGTATGAAAATAAACTTGCTGAAGAACAAAACAAAGCTGTTGAGATCAAAGGGTCTAATCCAAATTATTACAGACAGATTGAGAACACCATCTTACGTAAAAACTGTATTTCTTATATATCCGACAGATCAAATGGCTCTACACACGGCTATGGATTAGCAGGTTTAACACAAGGAACTACATTTACAGACTATGAAACTACTTTAAATGAAAAACTAGACAAATACACTGCTTTTGTCAAATTCATGGAGCAGGCATTCGAGTGGGAAAACCTTTCTTATTATCTATATCCTTTTTATTGGGGGAATAAGTTCAACTGGGTAGACCTTTATTTAGCCGAAGATACCGATCCGACCTTTAAAGCATTTTTACAAAGTGGAATGGCAAGAGTTATTGTAACTGTACGTCCCGGTTTTGAAGATGCAGTACAGTTCTATCTTGCCACAGGCAAAATCTGGAATGGAGGTGAAGTCCCTGTTATCGGAGATGTGCTTTACTTATCTATTGTGGATGAATTGAAGCAACCTCAGGGAGAAAAGCAAGGTAAACCTTGGATTACAAGACTTCCTACTTCTCTTAATATCCTTCAGGCAGAAAGTATAGGGTTAAAAGTTGCTCATGCTTTGCCATTTACAGAAGAGGATCCTGAAGAATTTGAAGTGCCGTCTGATGTAATCACAAAGGACAGATTCAATTTTGAGAAAAATGAGAATCTGCTTGGGGTACAGGATTCCACTTCAGGAGAAAGTATTATTTCCGGAGATTGGCTGTAAAACACAAACAATTAACTAACCTTAGATAAAATAACACAATATGCCCATTACAGGAAAAATCATAAGAGTAAATGAATTACCTCCTATCGGAAAAAGAGAAAAAAATGTCATTTACCAGGTAGCAGAAATAGGTTCTGCTACTTACACAGACTACGCTATTGATGAAACCGGCGACCTGAAAACCCATGCTGTTGTAGATGGGACAATTCCCCTCGAATTAGCAGATAATCATATTTCCATTTCGGATCCTTCCTTAGTTTCCGCAGGCTTCAATTCTCAGGCAGAGTACAATATCAGTACAAAAGAAAAACTAGATCAGAAACTGGAGATCCCTTCTACCGACGGAAATGCACAGGATTATCCAAAAATCATCGGAATGGATGATAATGGTAATATAGCTAAGCTACCAGCAGGAGATTTAGGAAAGAATATTGCCAATTCATCACTTACATCAGTAGATGGAGCCGGGCTTACCTTAGGTGCCAACTGGACTTTGAATACATCCGGACTTTATTATTCCATTACAGGATTATCAGATGTATCCAGTGACTCTACATTTAATACCTTTCTGTCTCAGAATTCTTCCGGCAGAATCGGAAAAACGAATGGAAAGCAGCCTTTTTTAAGCCTTCCTTCCACCCTCACAGAAGCCGAAAGGACAGCCTGGAAAACTGCTATGAATGGTGGATGGACGACTAATACGATGAGCGTTGGTTTAATCAATCCATCTGTTGTCAGAAAATTAGATGCTCCTCAATATATCACCTTAGTCGGAGCGAATCTAAACATGCCCTCTACTAGTTTTTCTGTTGAAATCATGGATAGTACAGGAACCACTGTAGTTGCTGTTGTGCCTAACTCTCAGGTGCAGATACAAAGTGTAGGAACCTCCCTTATATTCTGGTATAATTTTAAAAATCTTGCCGAAACAAGTTATAAAATCAGATTATGGAATGGTGTAGCATCTTATACTACCCCTATGACTTTCGTTATCGCTTCTAACATCCTAACAGCAGATCTATCATCGAACACATGGGATACGGTGAATTACAGTGATAAAATTAATCCAACTATTGTAACATCCAATACAAGCATTACCATGGGACAAAACCTGAAAAATGCTGATAATACAGAATTTAATGAAATGGCAGGAATAGGAAGTGGAAATATTGCTACAGCAGCACTTTCATCTCCTATTATTATAGGAGGATCTGAACTGACTTTTCAAGACAATTTTGTTATTGAATTGGGAATGACCTATACAGATCGTGACTTCTCCAGTTTTGGTATTTGTGCCGACACAATAAATTCATTAACCAATAGTATACAATATGGGATCAGTATGAGACATAACGACGGAGCATTATCCAATTATATTTCTCCAAGCATGATCTCAACCTCACCCGATACTCTTAATAAATGTACTATTGTTAAAAATGCTAATTTGATCAGTGTAGCCATCACAGCAGGGAATAATATTCTTGTTAATAGTACAGCTATCAGCAGCAACAGCGAAAAAGTCAGAATTAAAGCACTTAAAAGGGTTTCCTTATGGGAGAACCACCCGAAAACAGCTTCATTTACCATATTATCCGCCTATAAATTTTAAAAATTAACATTATGAACAATCATTTAAGCATTCCATCAAATATTCAACAAATTATTGACCAAATCTCCAACACAGATTTAAATCTTGCAGAATTACCATTACCCGAGCATCCCAAGCTTCCCCATTTTGACAGATTTATCCGCGTATTGGATATTGATGCCAAATCAAAACAGGAATTTATCAATTTTACCTATGAACAGGTTCTTAGAGATAAAGTAAATGGTGAAGAATTCAAGATTGCCTTACCGACACCGGAATGGGTAATCTACAAAGAAACCTGGAGTTATCTCCGTGATGAAAACAATAATCCTTTTGAAGTATTATTAACCGAACCTACCGAAACGGAAGCAACCGGAAAAGTAAGAGTTCCTACCTACCGTTATATGCTTTGGCTGCTTAAAAACGATAAGATAGCATTCCTAGACCTTCTGAAATCCTACCTTAAAGATTTCATTGAAAACAAAGGAGAAGAGCTGGATAAATTGTCATAAACACATAACATCTTTGAATCTAAGGCAGAGTTGTAGAACTCTGCCTTTTTAATCACAATTAATTATTAATAAAGGAGGTAATATGACATTTTATGTTTTAC
>NZ_JALAHD010000274.1 GCF_022712095.1 Chryseobacterium sp.
CTTAATAAAAAAACTTTTAACTCCTCATTTAATTCAAATCATAGATTTATAAAACAAATAACATTCATGGCTAATAGACAAACCCGACGAAAACAGACTAAGGTTTCGAAGATAAAAAATCCGCCAATAAAGGTGACTAGAGAAAAATCAAAAAAATACAAAGTATTAAAATATATTTTAATTGGATTGCTAGCTTTAATCTTCTTTTTATTTTCCATTTTTCTATATATTATAAAAAATATCAACCTCAATAAATAATATGATCTAATGTAAAATAAAGAAACCGCCCTTAAACAGGGCGGTTTGTGACCGCAGAAGGATTCGAACCCTCACTGTCGGAGCCGAAATCCGAAGTTCTATCCATTAAACTATGCAGCCGGTTAATTTAGAATGTAATCTTCACCCCTCCTAAGATCTGGGCTCCAAGCACTTTATATCCTTTGTAAGTCTGATACTTTGAGCTTAGCAGATTATTTCCAAGCGCGAAAATACTGAAATTTTTGTGAATTTTATACTCTGCGGAAAGATTTAAATCTGCATATCCTCCTACTTTATCATCTCTGTTTTCAGTAGACTGATACATCATAGCATTAATAACCTGAGGATCAGACACTCCCTCTATAGAAAAAGAATTGGTAGTTCTGTCACTGGCAAAGATTCCTTTAAACCCTAATATGAGTTTTTTCTCAAGCATTGTATATTTAGCTCCGATACTGGCATTCAGTAAAGGAATGTTATAAATATCATTATAATTTTTAAGGTCATATTTTGTGAACTTCACTTCCCCGTCTATAATTAAGTTTGCTAATGGGAAATACTGAATGCTTCCTTTAATGTCACTTACATTCCCATCATCATAAACAGCAGAGAAAGTATTGGCAAAGTTATAAGCAGAACGGTTAAGCGTATATTCATTATCAAACAGTCCATTTCCCTGATAGAAAAGAATATCTTTCATTTTTCCGTATCCTGCAGAAACATCATATTTAAAGGTTTCATCTATATCTCCTCTTAAACCGACATAGAAATGATATTTGGTTTCAGTCGGCTTCAACATCTGATCGGAAAGAATATAAGGATTGATCTGTAGTAGATCACCGTAAGTATTCAGTTTTAAACCTCCGTCTACTCCACCATAAAATTTGAATTCTTTTGCTGCTGCATATTGGAATTCAGCCTGAGGGAACCAATAGGTTTTATTATTTTTTACCTGAGCCATCTGATCGCTGGAGTTTTTTCCATTCAGAAAAGCAAATGAAGATCCGATCATTAAATAGGAGTCTCCTTTAGCAAACGTCAACTTAGGTGCTAAGCTTGTATTAAAATAATTGGAAGAGTTTTTTTCTCTGATCGCAAAATCAGTTTTTACCGTTTCCAATCCAACTCCTAAATCTGCATTCAAATTAATCCCGCTCGTAGAAAGTTCAATGGCATGCTTGGATAAATTAGCTAAAATGGAAGCTTGGTTTTCCTTTCCGTCAAAATAATCTTTTAAGAAGGAAGACTTTACTCTTACATCGTTAAGAATTTCATTGGAATAGAAGTCATAATATCCGTTTACTTTAAACTGGTTAACTCTTTGTTTCAAATCAACATCTGAAGACGGATTAAGTGCATAAATACCATAATAATTATAGTTATTCAGACCGTATTCCGCATTCAAATTAAATTTACCCTTATCTCCATAAGCATTCATAAATGCTGCAATATTGGCAGAGGTCTGCTTGGAATTCCAGTCATAGTCCTTCTTTAGTCCGTTAGTGGAAAGTACATGGGCATCAGCTCCGATTTCTATTTTATTTTCCAGTGTTTTAGAAATATTGGCATCGGCCAGGATCTTTCCATAATTTCCCATTCCGAACTGAACATAATTATTCTGGGCTGTTCCGTCAAATTTCGGAGTTACATCTTCCCCCTGGATCGTAGATGTTTTAAAATCAGATACGGCAGGAACATCTGTAATGGTATATTTTACAGGATTCTGAGATTTTTCTTCAGGCGGATAATTCTTCACCGTTTCAATAGAGGTTTTCTTTTTCTCAATCCTCTTTACTTCCGGTTCTCTCTTTTTATTAAGAATAAGCTTTTCTTCTTTGATCTGGGAAAACGCAATCTGTGAAATCCCTAAAAATAATATAGATAATAATTGAATTCTCTTGTTCATTACTTATTGTATTAATGTATTAAGTAGAATGTACTGATCATTAACTGTCCATACATTTTACATAAATACGACAGTACTTTTTACTTTTTAATCTGCTTTTTAACTTCTTTAGCCTCAGCTATAATATCAGGGAAGTCCTGATAATTAGTAATAATCTGATCGCAGGTATAGCTTGCCTGATAATTGTCTTTTAACCCTATATAATTTTTAGCCATCAACACTAGAGCTTTTGCACCCCAATAATCTTCCGAAGCATAGTTATTAGCCAATTTAAAGATCGTCTCATTGGAAGATTTAAAGGCTTTTCCTTTATTCTGATAATAAGCTTTTGCATATAGTGCTTCAGCTGCTACCGTTGTATTAGAAGATTTTTCCAAAGAAGTATATGCTGTCTGGGCATCTTTATCTTTTCCGGAATTCATCAGGCTTCTTGCTTTAATCACCTTTGCTGATTCTATTACTGAAGCTGAGTTTTTATTATTTGCAATTACAGCATTAGCCAATTTTTCAGCTTCCGAGAAATTTTTCTCGTCCGCATAGATCTTCATCAGCTCCACATTAGCGTAATTCTTAATATTAACATTGGAAGAATTCTGAAGTCCTATCAGATATTTTTTAGCATCAGAAGTTTTACCCTGTGCAAGATAAATTTGAGTAATTCGGGTTCTCGCATCATCCTGATAATCGTTCTGTACATTGGCCACTTCCTGTAATATCAATAAAGCTTTTGTTGAATTATTGGTTTGGTAATAGCTTTCTCCCAATTCATACTTAGCCTGATATAGACCTTCTCCTGTCGGGTTCTGAGTCAGGTACTTCTCGTAATAAGAAATCGCATTCTTATAATCTTTCTTCGCAAAATATTGTTTTCCTGTTGACAGATTAATCTCATCAATTTCGGAAGCATCAATGTTTACCCCGATATTTCTTGCAAAGCTTTCATATCCTGCAACATCTCCGTTTTTGGTATAAATCGGTTTGGCAGCCTGTACTACTTTCTGTGCATAAGCCGTATTTTTATACTGCTCTCCTAAAGACTTTAGTTCTGAAAGCGCTTTATCGCTCTGGTTTAAATCTATATAATTCTGCGCTCTGTAAATAGAGGCATTAGCAACTAAATCTTTATCAGAGGATATTTTTATCACCTTAGAGAAATAATCATTGGAATTGGAAAAATCATCCTGATCCGCATAAGCTGTTCCGATTTCATATAAAGCATCATCGTAGAATTCTGAATCAGAATATTTGGATACAAAAGTTTTCAGGGTAGTAATCTTCGCCTGGGTATCCCCTTTGAATCCTAATGCCATTCCTTTCTGATACAAAGTATAATCTGAAGCGTCATCATTTTTATCGTAAATGGCAATCGCCTCATTCAGCTGATTATTGGCATAATAAATATCGGCGAGACGAAGTTCCGCATCATTTTTAAATTCAGGCTTCGGATTGGTAAGGTATTGTTTGAAGTATTTCTCGGCCTGATCAAACTTCTTGGATTTAAAATAAGCATATCCTAAATCATAAGGTAATTGTTGCTTCTCAGGAAAGCTTTCATTAAGCAGTTTTTCATAACGCACAATCGCGGAAGGGTTGTTTCCTTTCTGATAATACGTCTGAGCCAGCCAGTACAAGGCCCTGTTGTTAAACTCTTTATTGATATTGAATTCAAGACTTCTCAGAAAATATTTTTCCGCTTCGTCATAATTTCCTTTATTAAATTCTTCAGTTCCCAATAAATAAGAAACTTCCTGATCTACTTTATTGATTTCAGGAGTTGAATTCTGCAGTCTGTCGATTGCATTCAGTGTTTCTTTGTAGTTTCCTGAATACAGATAAGATTTCACAAGAAGTGACCTCATTTCAGAAGAGTTACCTCCGTTCTGGTTCTCATTGATATAATTCTGGATTACCGTAGAAGGACTTTCAAATGGATTTCCTATATCATAGCTCAATTTTGCATATTGCTCATGGGCCAGTTTTTTCACTTTAGCATCATAATTCATCTGGTAAGAAGATCTGAACGCAGAAAGAGCTTCCTGCTTCTTATCCACTGCCAGGTATGCATTCCCTAGCTGATAATAAGCATTCTGAGCTAATGCAGAATTGCTGTTAAGCAACTGGTTATAATAAGAAACCGCTTCATCATATTTTTTAAGCTGGGCAGCCACGAATCCCATTTCATATAAATCATTTTCAGATGGATTCTGCTGAACACTCAGATAATCTTTCAAATGAGGATAAGCCGAAGTATAGTCTTTCTTCATGAAATAACTCTCCCCGATAATCTTATGAACCTCTGCTTTATAGGATTCAGAAATATTTTCATTCAGCAAAGCATTTCCTTCTGAAATAGCTTTATCATAATCCTTATCGTTGTAATACATCTGTACATAATAAGGACGGACCAGTCTCGAATATTTAGGCTGATCTTTGATAGAATCAAAATACTGGAATGCTCTGTCATTCTGCTTATCGGCATAATATAAATGCCCAAGCATATAAGCGATATCCCCTTTTTCAGATTCATCAACATCTTTGTAAGCTTCTTCCAATGCTTCGATAGCGCCTTTGGAGTCTCCTGTCATGAATTTGGCATACCCCAGTTTCAGAATGTATTGTGTATTTTCCTCTCTTGAAAGCTGGTACTGATTTACCTTTTGCAGGGTTTCCAGTGCTTTATCAAAATCCTTCTTTGCCAGATAGTAATCGGCTAATGGCAAATTAGCCTGAGCAAAATAAGCAGAATTAGGATATTCTTTCATAAAAGCGGTTAATCCTTCTTCTGCATGATTCTTCTGAAGAATCACCCCTATTACATTATCAAAAAACTGGGCTGCCTCTTTTTTAGAACGGGACAAATTCTGGTTATAGAAATATTGTCTTGCATATTCGTATTGAGAAGCGTTATATATTTTGGTCTGATAAAGATTTTCTGCTAGATTAAATCTGTAATTTTCTTTCTGTGTGAAGTACTGTGACTGTTGTGCCTCGGAAAGTCCGTAGTAAAATACAACAGCTGCTAAAAGTATTTTTTTTGATTTCATTCTTTTGAATAAAAAAATTAGTCTATTATTATCAACGAAAGTATACAAAACTTATTGTTTGGGCAAGTTTAGAGGAAGGGTTTAAGGAAAAAAAGAGAAATTTTAGCTATTTTTTAACATACTTTTGTAATAATCCTTACTTTTGTTTTTTTCAATTAAAATTTAAAACACTGAAATGAATCAACTTTTCAGAAGAAAACAATACTCAGATAAAGATACGTCTACGAATCTCTTACGGGTACTTGGAGTTTGGGATATCGTCTTTTTTGGTATTGCTGCCATCATCGGAGCCGGAAGCTTTAGCAGCTTGGGTGAAGCAGTTTTCAGGGGTGGTCCCGGTGTTATTCTTTTATACTTAATATGTGGTTTTGCCTGCGGTTTTACGGCTCTTTGCTATGCTGAATTTGCCAGTAGAATTCCTACTGCAGGATCGGCTTATACTTATGCTTATGCCAGCTTCGGAGAACTGATTGCCTGGATCATAGGCTGGGCATTGATCATGGAATATTCATTTGGGAATATCTATGTTGCCTTTTCGTGGTCCGATTATTTCACAAGCTTCCTGGAAAGACTGGGAATGCACATTCCTGATTACCTGACCTGCAGTTACACAGAAGCTAAGAAAGCAGTTATTAACGGTTCCGAAAATAAAGAATTAATCAATGCCTGGAAAACAGCCCCACCACTCGGAAGCCTTAAATTCATTGTAGACCTTCCTGCTTTGGTTATTAACGGATTGATCACCTGGCTTTGCTATATTGGAATTAAAGAAAGTAAAAACTTCAACAACTCATTGGTTATTTTAAAACTGGCAGTTATTGTCCTTGTTATCTTAGTAGGTTTTTCTTACATCAATACGGAGAATTGGACACCTGTCAATCCGGAAACCCAGGTAGCATCTTTCATGCCCAATGGATTTACTGGAGTAATGAGTGCTGTATCAGGAGTTTTCTTTGCTTATATCGGCTTTGATGCCCTAAGTGTTCTTTCCGAAGAAACAAAGAATCCACAGAAAACACTGCCAAAGGGAATGATCATTTCCTTAGTCCTTTGTACTGTAATTTATATAGCACTGACACTTGTTTTAACCGGAATGGTTGATTACAGGAAATTTGACGGTGTAGGAGATCCTCTTTCATTTATATTTGAAAAATCGAATGCGAATGTAGCGTGGATGGAGCTTGTCGTTTCTTTCGTTGCCATTGTGGCGATCACTACCGTGTTATTAGTTTTCCAGATGGGACAACCAAGAATCTGGTACGCCATGAGCCGTGACGGTTTGATGCCTCAAAGATTCCAGAAAGTACACCCAAAATATAAAACACCTTCTTATGCTACGGTCATTACAGGAATTGTAGTAGGAATTCCCATTATTTTCACGGACAAAACCTTCATCCTTGATTTTACAAGTATTGGGACTATTTTTGCTTTTGTTCTGGTTTGTGGTGGCGTTCTGATGCTTCCTGCCAAAGAAAAAATCCCGGGAAGGTTCCATTTGCCTTATGTAAATGGTAAAATTATATTCCCTGTCATTTTCATTGGAGGATTATTAGGTTTTTACTTATGGCAACCGGAGTTTTTCCATGAGTTATCAGACTGGGCAGATCCTAAAGAAGGAGAATTCAGGGCTTCAATAGTATTTTTTATTATTATTAACCTGATTATCTGTATAGTAGCGTTTGTAAAAAACCTTTCTTTGATTCCGCTGGTAGGTTTGAGTTCATGTCTTTATCTTCTTACGGGAATGAGCCATGAGAACTGGTTCTGGTTCGGATTATGGTTTGCCATAGGATTGATTATCTACTTCTTCTATGGTTATAAACACAGTAAATTAAGGATTTAAGGCTGAATACTTAAAAATTAATATACAAAGACTGTCTTTCTTATGAGACAGTCTTTTTTCTATATAGATATTGAGACTTTATAGAAGTTTTTTAATGCAAAGGAAATGAAATAGATACTAATAATCAGTGAGTTGCTTCTATGAAACTGTATTTAAAAAGAAGTTGATTATTAGGTTTATTAAATCAGGTAATTTAAACCTATTAAAATTAAAATAATCTTTACCTTATCTTACTAAAAAAGCGACAGCCTTAAAAGACTGTCGCTGAGTGTTAATATTTAATCACAAGCTCTATCTTGTTAAAGTTAACTGGTTATAAGGATTACCCGTAGCAGGGTCTATAATTCCTGATGCTGTATATCCGTTAGCATCTTTGACTGTAATATTTCTTAGGTAGGTAGTCTTTGCAATACTAAAGATACTAGCCTGTCTGAAAGGCACGCAAAGATTAAATGTAAAGCTGTTAGCCGTAATATTTGAAGGAGTTACCGTTACTGTTTTCTGGCTTAATAAGGTACCGTTATCCGCATACACATCATAAGTAACTTCTAAATCTCCGGACATTACTTTACCTAAAATCGGATATTTATAATCTAAAGTAATTCCATAGTTATAAGAATTCAATCCACTGCAAGGAAGTATGGAGGTTTTAGTTGCTCTGAAATTGGATAAAGTCATTGCTGTATTAAAGTTTCCAATTTTCCAAAGCTCTTGATTTTCGTTGAACAGATCTGTTTTATACAGAGTAATTCCTAAAGAAGAGAAAGAGAAGCTGGCTTTAGAATAAAAGTTTCCTTCAGATGAAAAGTTAGCCGCCTGAGATGTCCCAGCATATCCGTTAGAATAAGTGTTCACTCCAAAACTGATATCAGAGTTCACACTGATAAGGTTTGTATCTAACAAAGAAACTTTAGGTTTAATTACCACTGCCATATCCGTAGCTACCTCTCCTGCTAGGTCTGCTTCTGCTACTCCGGTACTGGTCATTGTATTTTCATAGATAAAATGGTTGGTTTTCCCTGGAACATTGTTATAATAAGCAAAACCTACCTTAAAAGTTCCGTTAGCATTAAATGCTAATTTCGAAGCTTTAGAAACATTAGCTTCAATGCTCATTGGGAAATTAACCTGATCGATACTGATTTTAGCAGGAATATCTCCCAAGAAATCACCAGTAGGAATATTGACCTCAATTTCAACTGATTTTAAAAGATCCAGTAAGTTAGAGGGCACATTATTAATCAAGTCATACTTATACTTTTGGTTAACTGCTCCTGAAAATGCTATAGAAGGATTAATACCGGAATTGATCTGGTAATATACTTCCAGAGCATTTGGTAAAATCTTAGAACTTCCGAATCCCATATTTACATTCAGTGTAGAAGTTACAGAAGTATTAGGACTTAATGTCAATCCACCAGCCGTATAATCCGGAATATGAGTAAAAATATCGTAAGTAAAGCTATTGTTATAATCTTTTGCTTTAAGAAGAGAATGGTTTTTAGAAGCCAAATCCTGCTCTGCGGCCTGAGTATCTATCGATAATTCTAACGATCCTCCACTGAATAAATCTCCAATATGGGCTTCGGAAGTATTCAATGAGAAGGTGTTGTTATTATTGACTACTCCTGTAATTGTTCTTAAATAAGTATGATCTTCTGTTTTCACATAAATAATGTTTCCTGCTACCAGCTTTTTAATAAGTTCTTTGGACTGAGTTGTAAAACTGAATCTTCCGTCCTGCATTTCATTATCCGGGCTTATAATCGTGGTATTCTCAGAAGAAATCTTAACTAGATTAGGATTTACTTCGACATTTTTAAGGTTATAAACTACCCCTCCGGAACGTCCGGACTGATTAATTACTTCTGTTGCTGAAACCTGTTCAGAATTACTCATGCTGTTGCTCAAATCGTCATTACTACAGGACGTTAAAAACAATGCTGCAGGGATAAGCACAAAATAGAATTTTTTCATAGTGTAGTGAATTTTATTTAGTACAAAGCTATGTATAATAGAGCATTTTAAGAAAAATTAACATCAAAAAAAGATAAGAAAAGTTATGCAGAAAATCATAAATTTGAAGTTATAATATAAAAGACTAATTATCATGGCAGAAAGAATTAAAACTTACAAAGAATTTTACCAGTTTTATCTGGATGAGCATAGTAAAACAGGAACAAAAATTTTCCATTTTACAGGCACCTTACTTATTTTTGTCGTTATTGGCTACGTCATAAGCTCAGGAAAAGAAAGGTTTCTATGGTACATTCCCATTATCGGATATGGCTTTGCATGGATCAGCCATGCTTTTATTGAGCGGAATAAACCTGCTACTTTCAAATATCCTTTATGGTCCTTAATTTCCGACTTCAAATTATTTTTTGAACTTCTGATAGGAAAACAAAAATTCTAATAATTAAGATATAAAAAAGGCTCCCTTACCGGAAGCCTTTTTTCTTTATTTAAAATGTTTTTTAAAACCAAATTTCAACCGGTTCATGAACCCAGGCTCTATAATGTCTATTCCCAGGCCAAAATTACTGTCAGCAATGGTATGGTGATCACTTCTGAACTTTTCAAATTCAGCTTGAGGAATTTCAGTATTAACGGTAGGCTTAAATTCTATATTGACTGTCGCTCCGTTCTTGGTCACTTTCTTACGGCTTGTAAATTCAAAATAAGGATTATTAATAGTACTTTCCTGAATAGTATATTTTTCCTCGGTATCTATTTTCTCATCAGTGTAGAGACTGATCTCATATTTTTCATTATCATAATTATGCCAGAAAGGCAGGTCTTTATGCATGAAATCTCTTGCTCCGCCTTTTACAACATTTCTGTCAAAATACATAAGGAAGCGGTTCTTCTGAGAGTCTACAAAATAAGGACCTTCTACCGTTGCTGTATACTGGACAGTTACTTCATTCAACTTTTTATCATCATGTATAATATCTATAACAGCATCTTTAAAAATATTCCTGATATCCGTTCCGTTTCGGTCGTTATTATAATTTAAACTGTAAAAAAGAAAATTATTCCAGCTGTCCACGATCTCCCTTTTATTAGTATTTTTAAAATACCTCCTCATGCTGTTTGCACGGTTACCTTTGTATACAGTGTTGAGTTTTAATTCTCCCACATTATTTTTTGCTGTAAAATCCACCTTTTCATTAATACAGTAATACTGGAATTTATAGGGTTTTCTTTGCTGTAATTCCTGATCAGGCTTTACTTCAAGATAATGCATAAAATAAATAAACCCTCTATTCTCAATCAATCCGAATTCATCACGGATCGTAGCATCTACAAAATAAGTCTCCCCTTTATAATTAATCTTTACGATCACATGATTAAAGGTTAATAATGAAGGAAGATAATATTTAATATAATAATCTGTCCGGAAATTAACCAATACCACAGAAGCTTCAACTCCGATATAATCCAGAATCACCTTCAGTAATACAGTTTTTGCTTTACAATCCCCTTGTTTGTTCTCATACGTTACGGAAGGCTCCTGAGGCTTATGGCCATTCATCTCATCTGCATTAAAAATATAGTAAATGTTATTCTGGACATATTCTATGGCAAACTGTAATTTATCATCAAGCTCCGGAATGGCATCTAGCTTTTCGATAAGAGAGGGTGCAAATTCCCGTAATGAGGAAGCATTATATATTTCTTCATAAATCGGAGCTATATAATTAGAAAGATCTTTCCAGTTACTTACAGTAGCAAAATCTATAAAAGGAAAAATTTCACGGTTCGCGTCTACCGGATTAATATAGTTCTCCTGTTCATATGTAAATCTTTCACCTTTTTTAAGAATCCTTACTTCCGGCTCCAATACATTCCCCTGTTCATCCCTGAAGAATACTTTTTTATAGGCAACCGGTTCCTCACGATCATTTATAAAGGTAAATTTATAACTTCCATATGCCCAATAGTTATCAGGACTTACCCAAACGTATTTAGAATATTCTTTTCTTAAGAAATCACGTTCTGTAAAGACCTTTACTCTTGAATCCTCAAGAATCAAAACATCATACAGCCTCAAATCCTTAATGGTGATATTGATTTTTTTATTACTGCTTAAAATTCCTCCGCTGCTCTGGCTTTCACTATCTAATACTTTTATTTTGGTGTCCGGTATTTTATCTATCAGTACTCCTTCTCTCAGAACACTTATTCTATGGATATTATATACTTCATTTTCTTCAACCACAACATCCATCACTGAAGCTCTTTCCAAGTTGGACGGCTCATTAAGAGTATAAGCCATACAAACATATTCATTGCTTTCGCTGTTGCTCGTATAATAAATCTTATCAAGAAAATAGCAGTAATCCCTTCCATCTCCTATCTGCTTGCGAGAAAAATCTGATTCTTTGATTTTTTCTATTAACTGCTCATCATCAACACTTCCTGCCCATGATTCCGGCTGTTGGATTTTATAATTTTCAATCTGTATTTGGCTATCCATATTTGTATTTTTATATTATTTGATTATTTATTTTATAATATATTTATTATTTATTTTTTTTAATAAATAAGCGGTACAAA
>NZ_JALAHD010000275.1 GCF_022712095.1 Chryseobacterium sp.
CCCTATTAACTTTACAGTCATAATTTAGGCTTACACACTCATACCCTTCATTATTTTCATTATCAAATTCGGAATTAAAATAGTTATATTTAAAATATTTATTAATTTTATAAATTTCAAAGCCACAGAGACATGTTTAAAAAAGCCTCAGCCTTCAGCTCTATAAAGTTTAAAAAATTGATATTACTTATGGGAATATTGATCTTTAGCAATGCTTTTTCCCAAAAAGGTATTTTTAAATATGGAACACTATCTCCGGAGCATTATAAAGAAAACCTCACCTTCGAGTATATTAAAGACCTGATTTTTATTAATGTAGAAATCAATAAGAAAACGTATCGTTTTCTTGTAGATACCGGAGCCCCTACCATCATAAGCTCCAAAGTAAAAGGGGATTTTAAAATAGTTCAGCAAGATGAAATTACTGATGCTTCAAAAAACACCCAGTCTGTTAATTATGTTCTTATTCCTCAGATGAATTTGGGCGCTCTTACATACAGAAACTTCAGTGCAATGAGGTCGGATATGGAACTATTACAAGAATTGAATATTGATGGTATCCTTGGCGCTAATCTAATTCGTAAAAGTATTTGGGACTTTGATATTGTCCATCATAAAATAATGATTTCTGATTATCTAAACACTGAAACCGTGAAAGGTTTTGATTTCGCAAAGATTAAAACTTTAGAAACAGGTACCCCTGCACTGACTTTAGTTTATTTCAATTCTATTAAAGAACATGGTATTTATTTTGATACTGGTTATAACGGTCTTTTCTACTTAACAGACAGTATATTTGAAAAAGTTTCAAAAAAGAAGCTTTTAAAAAAGAAAATAGAAGGAGCAGGCCAAGTTTCAAAAAGTGCTTTTGGAACTGAGGTAGGCACCACTTATATGTTACCTTTGGAAATGAAATTAGGAAAGCATCCTATTCCCACCTTTCTTTCTGATGTTAATAAAGATGAAGAATCGAATCTCGGTTGTGAATGGCTGCAATATTATCATACAATTATATCAAAAGATAAGTTCTACTTTAAATCTAATGGTAAGAAAATAAATAGTCAGTTTATTACTAATGGAATAAACACCGGAAGAGACTCTAAAGGACTTTATATTTCTTTTCTCTGGAAGAATTCTGCAGCTGACAAAAAAGGACTCAGGCTTAATGACAGAATTTTATCTGTTGACCAACAAGCCCCGGATCTTCGAAACCCGGAGGCTGTCAAGGAGTTAGAAGATAAAATTAAAGAAAATAAAAAAGTTCTTTTAGAAATTAACACCAAAGGAAACTTTATAGAGCTGAAGAGTGAAATACTATTAGATACACTATAAATTTCATTATATTATGAATCTTGAACAAGTCAGCTTACACCTTAATGCATATAAAGATCACGACCAGATTATAGATGCTGCCCAATATCTGATCAGCTCCTTCGGACTGGAACATGAAAATTTTGCAGGTTTTGGCTTTCGTCCGGAATTATCTCCTGGCTCTATGTTGTTAACTGCTGAAGGTGAATTAGGGGGACCACAGAGAGTAATGATTCCAAAAAATATATTTGACTTTGATTTATCTCTGGTTCTCAATATGATCGCCCATGAAATGCTTCATGTAAGACAGAAAGCTCCGGGACACGTAATAGAAGATAAGAACGAGAGGGAGTTTCAGGCATATTATGAAATGCTTTTCCATAAAATTTTTCCACAAATTCCTGAAGTTTCGGATTTTCACAAAATCTTTTTTGGAGAAAAAGCACTTGAATATTATAAAAGGATGGGAGAAAACTCATTTCTTCAGGAAAAATATAAAGAACAGGAGATAGAAATAAAACAACTCATACAAAACTTATCATGAATACAAAAGCGGAAATAACCTGGAATGATTTTGAAAAATTAGATATCCGATGCGGAACCATAATCAATGCTGAAGACTTTGAAAAGGCAAGAAACCCGTCCTACAAACTTGAAATAGATTTCGGAGATTTAGGTATAAGAAAATCCTCTGCACAGATTACAAACCTGTATTCAAAAGAAGGATTGATAGGAAAACAGATTCTTGCCATCGTCAATTTTCCCAAAAAACAAATTGCTAATTTCTTCAGTGAATGCCTTGTGTTGGGAGTATATGGTGAGGATAAAAAAGATGTTACCCTGTTAACACCTTCCCTTCCGGTAAAAAACGGGATGCAGGTCGGATAAAATATAAAAAGCACATATGATACAAAACATTCCATTAGAAAGAGTTTTATTTCTCGATATTGAAACCGTTCCCGCAGCCGCTGTCTGGGAAGATTTGCCGGAAACCGATCAGAAACTTTGGGATAAAAAGACAAGGTTTCAGAGAAAAGATGAGGTTTCCGCAGAAGAGTTTTATCCTGAAAGAGCCGGTATTATGGCCGAATTCGGAAAGATTATATGTATTACGATCGGAATGCTGGAGAAGAATGAAACGTTGAAGATCAAAAGCTTTGCGGATGATGATGAAAAAAAACTGCTGGAAAGTTTTGGTGAAATATTCAACAGTCCAAGGCTCAGGGATGTTATACTTTGCGCTCATAATGGAAAAGAATTTGATTTTCCATGGATTGCAAGACGATTTCTGATTAACGGAATGCAGCCCCCTCTTCCTTTCCAGATGTTTGGAAAGAAGCCATGGGAAATTCCACATCTTGATACAATGGAGCTTTGGAAATTTGGGGATTACAAAAGCTTTGTATCGCTTGAATTACTGGCTCATGTATTTGGGATTCCGACGCCGAAAGATGATATTGATGGCTCAATGGTTTCATCAATTTACTACATAGAAAAAGACTTGCAAAGAATTGTTCAATATTGTGAAAAAGATGTCTTAACTTTGGCAAATATTTTCAGACGCATGCGTCAGGAAGATTTACTTAAAAGAAATAGCAATTTAGATTAAACAATGAAATTTACCGACGAACAGATCGCTGACATCGGAGATAACATTATAAGAGTTCTTAAAACCGTGTATGACCCTGAAATTCCAGTGGATATTTACGAGTTGGGATTGGTTTATGATGTTCAGATTTCTGATGATGCCGATGTAAAAATTATAATGACACTTACAACCCCTAACTGCCCTGTCGCAGAAACACTGCCACAGGAAGTAAAAGATAAGGTTCAGGAAGTGGAAAATGTAAAAAGTGTTGATTTGGAGCTTACCTTTGAGCCTAGCTGGCATAAAGATATGATGAGTGAAGAAGCCAAATTTGAACTGGGAATGCTTTAAAACTCCCATAGAGAAATATAAAACCGCAGGAAAATATTGCTGCGGTTTTTTTTCTTTTACACGTCTTTTGCAATTTCTTTATCTCTTCTACTCCATTCACTCCAGGATCCTACATACAAATTGGGTATTTTAAATCCTGCCAACTCTAATGCAATAATCGTATGACAGGCTGTTACTCCTGAACCGCAATGAATAATCAGGCCCTCAGGCTTTCCGGCGAGAAGTTGTGTATACTTTTCTTTCAAAATTTCAGGTTTCAAAAAGTTTCCATTCTCATCAAGATTTTCCGAAAAAGGAATATTAATCGCTCCTGGAATATGACCTGCAACTAAATCAATAGGTTCTGATTCTCCTTTGTAACGATAAGCGTCTCTAACATCTATAACCGTAATAGTATGGTTTTCTAACTCAGATTCTACTTCTTCAATATATGCGAGAGGAAATATCCAGTTCTCTTGATGCATTAATGGTGAGGCTTCAAAGCTTTGTTTACCAGAGGAGAATTCAATTTCGCTTTTCTCCGCTGCCTGAATTCCTCCATCCAGAATCCGTACATTCTCAATTCCGAATGCTCTTAGCATCCACCAAGCACGAGCTCCAGCATTTGACCCGTTTTTATCATCATAAATAACAATATGGGAATCCTTTGAAATTCCAAGCCGAGAAAGAGTTTCTGCAAATTTTTCAATCCTGGGAAGGGGATGTCTCCCGCCGAAGGCCGCATCTTCGCCAATTTCTGCCAGGTCTTTATCAAGATCAATGAACCGAGCATTCCTTATATGTTTTTCAAGGTATGTGTGGTAGGCCTCTTTCCCTACTCTGGCATCCAGAATAACAAGGTTTTCATCATTGAGCAGAGGCTTAAGCTCTGAAGCTGAAATAACCGGTGAAATGGTACTCATATTATATGTTTAAAAATGAAAAATATCTTTTGCTACATTATAAGAACTTTCAAAGTTCAATAAATTCAGGGAATGATCTATTTTTTCTACACTCATAAAGTTGATAACCTGTTCTGTAGGCATATTCCCAACAAGATCATCTTTTGCCATAGGACATCCTCCGATTCCTTTAATAGCACTATCAAATCTTCTGCACCCTTTATCATAAGCAGCTTTTAATTTTGAATAAGAATCTTCATAACGGTTATGAAAGTGTCCCCCAAAATTAATTTCCGGGTACTTTTCAGGAATTTTCTCAAATAAAAGTGCAATTGTTTCCGCAGTAGCCACTCCTATAGTATCAGACAATAAAATATTTTTTACACCTATTTCCCGGAAACGCTCTGCCCATTTATCTACATCTTCCCACTTCCACATTTCTCCGTAAGGATTTCCAAAAGCCATAGAAAAATAAATGTTAAGTTCCCTGTTTTCACTTTTTACAAGCTCCAGCATTTTTATAATTTCACCGAAAGCCTCCTCCTGACTTTTATTGGTATTCCTGTGCTGAAAAGTTTCGGAAATAGAAAAGGGGAATCCAATAATATCAACGGATTGGTGCTTTAGTGCTTTCTCTGCTCCTCTATAATTCCCAATAATGGCAGAAACTTTAGTATCGGACAGGGATTTATCTATATTCTCAGCGACTTCATCAGAGTCAGCCATCTGGGGGATTGCTTTAGGAGATACAAAGCTCAGACAATCCAGTACATCGAATCCCACCTCCATTAAAGAGTTGATATAATCTATTTTTTTGCCGGTAGGAATAAACTCACTCCATCCCTGCATGGCATCTCTAGGACATTCTGTAAGAAACATTTTTACTTTTTGATTTACTCAAATATAATAAATCTAAATAATTTTATTCAGAACACACCAAAAACAACAAGTATTTTGATTTTCAACAGGTTATATTCAATTCAAACTTTTCATAAGGCAGATTCATCTGTAAATAACTTATTCTGAGTTTCAAAATTGTTAACTTTGCTAAAATTTTCGACATTCAATGAGTACTATAGAATTCAACCAAGTATGGAGAGAGAAACTCCTGAATCGTTTTCTTAATTATGTAAAAATATATTCTACAAGCGATCCTGAAAGTGAAACAACCCCATCTACCTCAAGGCAATGGGATATTGCCAATTATATTACAGAGGAATTAAAAACAATAGGACTGGAAGATGTTTCTATTGATGAACATGGTTATATCATGGGATATGTTCCTTCTAATCTTGACAACTCCACAACTCCAACGATTGGATTTATTTCTCATTATGATACATCACCGGACTTTAACGGTGAAAATGTAAATCCTCAAATCTGGGAAAATTATGATGGAAATGATCTTGTAGTTAATAATGCTACCGGGTTCACTCTTTCTCCTTCAAAATTTGAGACATTAAAAGATTATGTTGGTAAAACGCTGATCACAACGGACGGAACTACTTTACTTGGGGCTGATGATAAAGCAGGATGTGCCGAAATCGTTACTGCAGCCGAATACCTTATAGCTCATCCTGAAATTAAACATGGAAGGGTCGCTATTGGATTTACCCCGGATGAAGAAATAGGTAGAGGAGCGCATAAATTTGATGTAAATAAATTTGGTGCGGAATGGGCTTACACTATGGATGGTGGTGAAGTGGGAGAATTGGAATATGAAAACTTCAATGCTGCCGGTGCTGTCGTAAAAATCCACGGACTCAGTGTTCACCCGGGATATGCTTTCGGAAAAATGATCAATGCCAGCCTTTTAGCTGCTGAATTTGTACAAACACTACCAGCTAATGAGACACCTTCTACCACTAAAGGATTTGAAGGCTTTTACCATTTAACGGATTTCAACTCTGATGTCTCGGAAGCGAAGCTCCAATATATTATTCGTGACCATGATGCTGAAAAATTTGAAGCCAGAAAAAAATTTATGGAAGAGAAAGTTGCTGAATTCAATCAAAAATACGGGGAAGGGACAGCTGAGGTTGAAATTAAGGAGCAATACCGTAATATGAAACAGCAGTTTGAAGGTAAAATGCATATTGTAGAGCTTGCGGCCAACGCAATGAAAGCAGCCAATATCGAACCTAATATCAAGGCAATCAGAGGAGGGACAGACGGAGCTCAGTTATCCTATATGGGGTTACCTTGCCCAAATATCTTTGCGGGAGGTTTAAACTTCCACGGCCCTTATGAATATGTAGCTCTGGAAAGTATGGAAAAAGCTACCGAAGTCATTATCAATATTATTA
>NZ_JALAHD010000276.1 GCF_022712095.1 Chryseobacterium sp.
CGCTAAGGCGTCCTTATAATTGATACCAGAATAATTCACCTTAACTAATACTTCATTCTCTTTTATTTCAGGTTTAGTAAAGCTTTCAATCTCTGTGTGAAGGGTTTCATCATTGATTACACGTAAACGGCGATAAGTCATTAGTAGTTAGCCTCCCTGTACTTAAAAAAATAGTTACTATTATCTTAGCGGAAATGAAAGAAAAAGCAAATTTATTTTCTCGTTAGTTTCCATTAAAATCGTGAAAGAAATTCATTCAGATCGCTTGATTTTTAGGAAAAAGTTCGTATACTGGAATGGTGCTATTAAACAAGAAGTTTACTATTAGCTTTATTTTCAGTTCTTATATGTAATATCGCCTTTTCCCAGACGAGAGAAAGGGCGCGTACCACGGAAAGACCATCTTCTCAGACTATGAAAGCAGGAGCTTTTATAGATGTAAATGCTGCTGGGTACCCTGAGACTAATTATAGTATTACACAACTTGTAAAAGATGTACTCATCTCAGGTGGATCTACATGTTCCACCTCCAATGTGAGTAATGTGGTAGTGTCACCCAATATAGGAGTAAGTGATCAGACAAGAAGCTGGGGGTATTTTAATAAGGGAACTACCAATTTTCCATTTGACAAAGGGATTATTCTGATGACCGGACATGCCCAGAAGGCAGGGAATTCCTTCCAGAGCTCCAATTTAGGGGATGCTTTACAGCCTTCTCTGGGAGATCAGGATCTGGCAAACGCTTTAGGGGTACCTGCTAACATGCTGAAGGATGCTACCTACATAGAATTTGATTTTGTCCCTACTTCTACGGAAGTTACGTTCAGATATATATTTGCCTCAGAGGAATATGCTAATAATTTTCCTTGTAGTATTTCTGATGGTTTTGCCTTATTATTGAAAAAAGCGAGTGATCCTACTTACACCAATCTGGCTGTTTTACCTAACGGGGCTGGGCCTGTAAGTGTTACAAATATTGTTCCTGCTATTTATAGCTGTGGTCCTAAAAATGCACAGTATTTTGCCGGACAGAATACACCTGCAGTAGAAACCAATTTCAATGGACGTACAGTGCCTTTAACAGCTCAGGCTACTGTAACGCCCGGAGAAACCTATCATTTTAAAATGGTGTTAGCAGATTATCAGGATTCTAACTATGATTCAGGAGTCTTTTTAGAAGCCGGATCTTTTGATATAGGAGTTCAGATTTTAGATCCTGCCGGAGTGGCTCTGCCTTCTTCCATTAATGTGTGTGACAATGCACCTCAGACATTAACAGCTTCAGCTCAGATTCCTAATGCCACTTTTCAATGGTTTTTTAATAATAATCCTATCTCAGGAGCAACAACTTCCACTTATACAGCAACACAGCCAGGTGTTTACACTGTAGAGGTTACCATTCCGGGGAACAGCTGTCCCGGAACAGCCAGTGTAACAATTGTTGGAGGAACTTCTCCAACGGTGCAAAATGCAACTTTAACCTCTTGCTATGTAGCCGGAAATGCTACCTATAATCTACAGTTGGCTAACGGAGCAATAAGCTCTACAGCAGGTGCTACTTTTACCTATTATTTGAATCAGGCAGATGCAAATGCCGGCAATGGAAATACAATTCCGAATCCGACTGCTTTTCAGAGTGCCGGAAATCAAACCATATATGTACTTGTTAAAAGCGGGTTTTGTTCAAAGGTGGCTCAGCTTCAATTGGTGAAAGCTCCTCAGATGACAGCAACTATTGCTCCACCTCAAACTTTAACATGTACCAATTCCCAGACCACATTGGATGCTACAGGATCTGTTTATCCTACAGGATCAACATTTAGCTGGACTACTACCAATGGAAGTATTGTTTCAGGAGGAGATACTCTGACGCCTGTTGTTAATCAGGGAGGTACTTATACTTTAACGATCACGCAGGTTTATCAGCCGGGAAATATCAGCTGTACAGCTACAGCTAATGTAACGGTACTGGGAGACAGTGCACCTCCGACTACAGGTCTTACTGCTTCTAAAGTGCTTATCTGTGCCGGTGAATCGGTTACTTTAACAGCTACAGGAGGAACAACATATACATGGCAAGGCTTAACAGGAACAGGAAATACTCAGGTAGTAAGTCCGACAACAACTACAACATATACGGTAACAGCAGTAGGTGCCAACGGATGTGCATCTCAGACAGCTGCTACTATTACGATTGAGGTTTCTCAGCCGATTACAGTACAAAATGCTACTCTTATTAAATGTTATCAACCGGGAGGGACTGTATATGACTTGACCTCCGCTCAAAACCAGATTACAACGGCTACTACAGGAGTTACTTTTGCCTATTATATTAATCAAGCAGATGCCAATGCGGGAAATGGAAATACGATTCCAACTCCTACGGCATATACAAGTGCCGGAAATCAAACAATATATGTATTGGTTAAGAATGGAGGATGTAGCTATGTAGTTACCCTTCAATTATTAGCAACACCGGAGACAACTTTAACAATTGCACCTCCATCAAGCAGTATAACCTGTAACACGGCTCAAATAACATTAAATGCTTCGGCTTCTGTAATTCCTGCAGGCTCTACTATTACATGGACTACAGCAGGAGGAAATATTGTTTCGGGAGGAAATACTTTAACACCTGTGGTTAATGCCGGAGGAACTTATACTTTAACAGTTACCAATGTGTCTCAGCCAGGAAGCCTTAGTTGTTCGTATACTGCTAATGTGACAGTGGTTCAGGATACGACACTTCCGGTAGCAGCAGTGACTTCTTCCCAACCACAAATTTGTGAAGGTGAATCAGTTACTTTAACAGCAACGGGAGGAGCCAGCTACAACTGGGTAGGGCTTACAGGAACAGGTAGTACTCAGATTGTTTCTCCAACAGTTACTACTACATACACAGTATATGCAGTGGGTGCTAATGGTTGTATTTCTGCGAATCCAGCAACAGTAACAGTTATCGTTGGTCCACCAACGGCAGTAATAGCGGCTTCAAAAACAAAAATATGCGAAGGCGAGTCTGTAACTTTAACTGCTTCAGGAGGGTTTACTTATAGCTGGGTGGGATTAACAGGAAATGGAAATACACAGGTTGTATCACCTACCACCACTACCACTTATTCAGTATATGCATTAGGAGGAAACGGATGTAGTTCTATTGAACCGGCAACAATCACAATAGAGGTTGTTCCTGCTATTACTTCTATTCTTGAAGATGTATATGTTTGTGCAGGTGACTTTGGAGTATTAGATGCCGGCAACACGTCAGGATATACTTATTTATGGAGTACAGGAGCTACGACTCCTAGTATTTCCACCAATATACCGGGAACATATACTGTAACCATAAGTAATGGGACGTGTTCAAAAGTATTTACGGCACAGTTATTAAATCCCGATTTGCCTCAGTTTACGAATATTACCTATGCAGATCATACGCTTACTATTTCCGCAACGAACCCTACCGGAGGAGTATTGGAATATTCCATAGATGGAGGAGTGACCTGGCAGACTTCCAATATATTCTACAATGTATTGGATAATACTAATTATAATCTGAGATTGAGAACTAAAGACGCGAAGTGTAGTAATGCGTTGGATTATTATACTTTTATGATCAGTAATGCAATCACTCCGAATCAGGATGGTATCAATGATGAAGTAGATTTCTCAGGAATCAGCGGGTATAATAATTTTGGAGCATCTATATTCAATAGATACGGACAAGAGATTTTTAAAGCAACAAAAACAAATACGGTCTGGAAAGGTGAGATTAAAGGGATTAATCAGCCTACCGCTACATACTGGTATAAAGTTCAGTGGGAAAATCCGGCAAGCAAGAGAATGGAGCTTCGAACCGGCTGGATATTGTTAAAAAATAGAAATTAATAGAAAGTCCCCAATTTTGGGGACTTTATTATTTAACATAAAAAGGGTAAATATGTATGCAGTATATTTAAAAAAAAATTAAATTTGTTGAAACAAAAATATTATGCGAAGATATCTACCGTTTTTTCTCTTTTTTTTAATTACTTGTAATTTTTATCATTCTCAAAATATTCCCGTCCGAAAACTTCAGAAAGAAAAGGCCTCAAGCTTGACCATGAAGGCGGGTGCTTTTATTGATGTGAATGCAGCTGGATATAATGAATCAGGTTATACCGTCGACCAGTTGGTGAAAGATGTATTAATATCATCCGGAACAAATTCCTGTGTAACTCCAAATGTTACCAATATTCAGGTAAGTCCTAATTTGCCTGCCTCGGATAACAACAGGTCTTGGGGTTATTTCAACAGGGGAACAACTAACTTTCCTTTTAAAGATGGAATCGTGTTATCAACCGGATATGTCCATAAATCTGGAAACGATTATATAAGCAGTACTTTGGGAGATGATCTACCAACAGGGAGTGACCCTGATCTGGTAGCAGCTACCAATCCTTCTGTGTCATTGAATGATGCGGTAATACTGGAATTTGATTTTGTACCGACTTCTTCTCAAGTAAAATTCAATTATTTATTTGCTTCTGAAGAATATACAGGAACTTTTCCCTGCAGTTATTCTGATGCATTTGCTTTATTATTAAGACCGGTGGCAGGAGGTCCTTATGTTAATATGGCTGTCCTACCTAATGGAGCAGGACCTGTAAGTGTTACCAATATTCACCCGGATACCCAATTTGGGGGAGGTTCATTAAGTTGTGGCTCTGTTAACGATATGTATTTCGACGGATATAATACAGCGGCTATAGAAACCAATTATAATGGCAGAACTGTTCCTCTCACTGCTACAGCAACAGTAGTACCGGGACAGGCTTATCATTTTAAGATGGTCTTGGCAGATGCGATTGACAGTAGTTATGATTCTGCGGTATTCCTAGAAGGAGGATCATTTAATATTGGGGTAGAGCTTCTAGATAGTACAGGAGTTACTTTACCTGCTGAGATCAATGTCTGTGATAACGTCCCTCAGGTGCTGACAGCTTCAGTAAGTGCTCCGAATGTTACTTATCAATGGTTTTTGAATGGAGCCATGATCAATGGAGCGACTAATAATTCTTATACGGCAACCCAGCCTGGAGTGTATGAAATTGAAGTATCAGTTCCGGGGAATCCGTGTCCAGGTAAGGCTTCCATAGAGATTCATGGAGGAGAAACACCGGTAGCACAGGATGCTACTTATCTACTCTGCAGCACACCGGATATTACCACTTTCGATTTAAATAATACAATGCCTTTGCTGAGCACAACAACCGGTGCTATATTTCATTTTTATGAAGATCAGGCAGATGCTCTTGCTCAAAATACTAATTATATAACCAACATCTCCAATTATATGGGGAATGATGGGCAGATTTTATATGTGGTAGTTTCTAATGGAGGATTCTGTAGTAAGTTGGTTGAATTAACACTTTTAAAAGAATTAACTCCTACAGCGGATTTAGTTTCTTCAAGTTTAAAAATATGCCCAGGGGAATCTGTAGATCTTACAGCTACAGGAGGTACGACTTACCTGTGGAATAACTTTCCTGGAACAGGTAATACACAAACAGTTACCCTCTACCAGACAACGACTTTTACAGTATATGCAATCGGGCAGAAAGGATGTCAATCTTTACAGCCGGCGACGATCACGGTGGAAGTTGTACCGGAAATAACTTCTCCTCTGGCTGATGTGGAAATGTGTATGGGAGACAGGATAACTCTGGATGCCGGTACAGGACCTAATTACACATATTTATGGAGTACAGGAGCAACTACTCAGACTATAGATGTAGATCAGTTGGGTATTTATAGTGTAACGATTGATAACGGATATTGTACAAGAGTATTTACTGCTAAAGTAATGGCGGCGGCAACTCCTTTTATTTCAGGTATTAATTATGATAATAATAATACATTAACACTGACTGCTGAAAATCCACCGATTAATAATATTCAGGGAACCTTGGAGTATTCAATAGATGGAGGAGTGACCTGGCAGACATCCAATGTATTTACAGGGCTTACCAATAATACTAATTACAATATTCAGGTAAGAGTACAGGGTACTCATTGTGTGGGAGCTCTTGAATTCTTTACACTGTATATCAATAATATTATTACTCCGAATCAGGATGGAATCAATGATGTGTTAGATCTTTCAGCATTAGGGAATTTCAATAACTTCACAGGATCTGTTTATGACAGATATGGTGTTGAAATGTTCAGATTCAGCAAAGAAAGACCTGTTTGGGACGGGACGGTAGGAGGAAAGAGACTTCCTACAGCTACGTACTGGTATAAATTTAATTATCAGTATAATAAGTCAAAAGCTCAGATGAACCGTTCAGGATGGATTATGCTTAAAAACAGAGAATAATATCGCATATAATAAATAAAAACCTCTCACTTGAGAGGTTTTTTTATTTGTTTTCTTTCCATAACTGAGTAAATTCTATAAAATCCTGAACACTCAGTTCTTCAGCTCTTTTATCTAAAAACTCATGGGTCTTTAATGTTTCGGGAATATTTAAAACCTTTAACGCATTGGAAAGTTTTTTTCTTCTTTGATTAAATCCGGCCTTTACAATCTGTTTAAAAAGAATCTCATTTCCTGCCAGCCCTTCCTTTGGATTTCTGACCAGTTTGATAACCCCTGATTTAACTTTGGGTGGAGGGTTGAATACATTTTCATGAACGGTAAACAGATAAGAAACATCATAATACGCCTGTACTAGAACGGAAAGAATTCCGTAATCTTTAGTTCTGGGTTTAGAAGCTGTCCTTTCTGCCACCTCTTTCTGAAACATTCCTACCATTTCAGGAATCAGTTCATAATAATCAATGATCTTAAACAAGATCTGAGAAGATATATTATAGGGGAAATTTCCAATAATAGCAATCTGTTCTTTATTGATAAAATCAAAATCCTGTTTCAGAAAATCACCAACAAAAGTACTTTCGGTTATTTTGAAATAGTTCTCTTTTAAATATTCGATAGACTCCTTATCTATCTCAGCAAGATAAACAGATCCCTCTTTTTCCAGAAGGTATTTGGTAAGAACGCCCATTCCAGGACCTACTTCCATGATGTTATGATAGTTTTCCCAGGAGAGTCCTTCTACTATTTTTCTTGCGATATTTTCATCCGTTAAAAAATGCTGTCCCAGATGTTTTTTTGCTTTTACACTCAAAGTCTTTTATGATTTTGTTAACAATGATTTTCCTTATTTCGTCCCAAATTTCGGAAGTTTTTTTCTATTTTAGCCAAAAATTTTAATATTAATGGCTAAATCTGTAGATGAATTCAATAAGAAAAGGCTTCGGTCCAGCAATATTACTGTCGTAATAAGTATTGCCCTGGTGTTATTTTTATTAGGGTTGATGGGACTTATATTGATTAATGCTCAGAAATATTCTGATTATATCAAAGAGCAGTTAGTAGTAAATGCCTACTTTGATGAAAACTATGATGCTAAAGATTCAGTGAAAATTGCAAAACAGGAACAGGAAGCATTCAAAAAAATACAGACTTTAGTTCCGGTAAAAAGAGCGACTTATATATCTAGGGAAATGGCTGCTAAAGAGGCCAAAAAAAGTATGGGAATCGATAGTGATGCTTTGTTTGAAGAAAATATTTTTCCTTCTTCTATTGAAGTAGCCTTAAAACCTGAATATGTAGATCCTGCTAAAATTGATGAAGCTATTAAGGTGATCAAATCGGTTCCGGGAATCGTAGATGTTAAGAATGACAGTACCCTGATGGTGGATGTTTATAATAACCTTAACAGAATCTTACGATGGATACTGGGCTTCTCAGTTTTATTCCTGGTATTGGCCGTTGTTCTTATTAATAATTCCATTCGTTTAAAGATATTCTCAAAAAGATTTATTATCAAAACCATGCAGCTGGTAGGAGCTAAAAGAAGATTTATCCTGAAGCCATTTATCATTGAAGCTGTAGTATTGGGATTAATAGGTTCTGTAATAGGGCTTCTTGCCTTATTTGGAGTTTGGTATTATTTTACCAATGCGATCGGTTCTTCCTTCGTACAGGATAACCAGCAATATTTCTGGCTTGTATTGCTTATATTGGGTGTAGGAGTTCTCATTACGGTATTAAGTACAGTAATCGCAACCTGGAGATTCTTAAGAACGAGTGTAGATGACTTATATTATTCTTAAACAATGAGTAAAAAAACAAATAAATTTTCCGCTGCAAGTTTTGGTAAAGAAACTGAGGTTCAGAAAGAGAATAGCTTTTATTTCGGACAAGAAAATTTTAAATGGATGTTAATTGGGTTAGCATTTATTGTAGTAGGCTTTCTTTTGATGATGGGAGCTGATGCCAATACAGTTGATGGCAAATATGATCCTAATTCCTGGAATGACGGTATATTTTCTATCCGAAGAATACGAATTGCACCTTTATTTGTAGTGATTGGCTTTGTGATAGAAGTATATGCAATTCTTAAAAAGAAATAAAAAATAAATTCTAAAACTATTCAGATCTTTTTTTAATGGATTTAATTAACGCAATTATTATTGCAATAATAGAAGGACTTACAGAATATTTACCGATTTCTTCTACTGCCCACATGGGGTTTACCGCCAGCTTAATGGGGTTACACGATGATGAATTTTTAAAAATGTTCCAGGTTTCCATACAGTTTGGCGCCATCTTATCTGTGGTAGTGGCATACTGGAAAAAGTTTTTTGATTTTAGCAACCTTCAGTTTTATTATAAATTAGCATTTGCTGTTCTCCCTGCTTTACTTTTAGGATATCTTTTTGATGACAAAATTGAAGCTGTTTTAGGAAATCAGATTGCCATTTCTTCTGTTCTTGTGTTAGGAGGAGTTGTTCTGTTATTTGCAGACAAATGGTTTAAAAATCCTGTCATTGATGATGAGAAAGGAATCTCTATTAAAAAGGCGATTACTATCGGATTCTGGCAGTGTCTGGCGATGATGCCCGGAACGAGTAGAAGTGCTGCTTCTATTATAGGGGGAATGACACAGGGGTTAACCAGAAAAGCGGCGGCTGAATTTTCATTTTTTCTTGCGGTTCCTACCATGCTTGCGGTAACTGTATATTCTGTCTTTCTTAAAACATGGGGAAAGGAGACGGGAAATCCCCAAAAAGGATATGAAATGATTCTTCAATCTCAGGATCATATCATGATCTTTATTATAGGAAACGTAGTAGCATTTATTGTGGCGCTTATTGCGATTAAGGCTTTTATCGGAGTTTTAAATAAATATGGTTTTAAGCCTTGGGGCTGGTACCGTATCTTTGTGGGAATTGCTTTACTGATTTATTTTTATTTCTTTAAATAATCCCTTTTTATTATTATAGTTTTATGACAGCTGAAAAAGTACTGGAAGGTCAGATTTTTTTATTGGACAAACCATTGGACTGGACTTCATTTCAGGCGGTCAATAAAATGAAATATAAACTTAAGCGGGAATTTAATCTTCCTAAAAAGTTTAAAATAGGACATGCTGGTACATTAGATCCAAGAGCTACAGGACTTCTTATTGTGTGTAGCGGTAAATTCACTAAAAAGATTCCGGAGATACAGGATGCTCCCAAAGAATACTGGACAGAAATTAAGATAGGAGTTCAGACGGAAAGTTATGATACGGAAAAACCCGAGATTTTACCACGGGATATTTCACATATCTCACAGGAGGATATTATAGAAAGTTTAAACAAATTTGTAGGAGAAATAGAACAGAAGCCTCCCGTATTTTCTGCTATTAAAATAGATGGGGAAAGAGCTTATAATCTTGCAAGGGCAGGAGAAGAAGTGGAAATGAAATCCAGAAAGACCACGATATTTTATATTGAAGATATTACGATCAACTTTCCTTACATCAGCTTTTTAGTAGGATGTTCCAAAGGAACCTATATTCGTAGCTTAGCTCATGATATTGGACAGGATCTGGGAGTTGGAGCCTATCTGACACAATTAAGACGTACTAAAATCGGAGACTACACTATAGAAAATGCTACAACAGAATTTTTGGAGAATGATTTCAGGTTTGAAAATCTGCAGTAAAGCTTCTCAAACGCATTTGAATTTGGTTGCCAACTTTTACGAATAGAATCATACTCATGGAGAAAACACGTATCAATAAATACTTATCTGAGGTAGGCTATTGCTCAAGAAGAGCAGCCGATAAGCTGCTGGAAGAAGGTCGGATAAAGATCAATGGTAAAATCCCGGAATTGGGTACCAAAGTCTCTGATGAAGATGTCGTGGAAATAGATGGAAAACCAATTCGAGAGCCACAGGAAAAGCATGTTTATATTGCCTTCAATAAACCTGTAGGAATCGTTTGTACTACCGATACCAAGCGGGAAAAAAACAATATTGTAGATTATATCAATCATCCCAAAAGAATATTTCCGATCGGCAGGCTGGATAAGCCCAGTGAAGGTTTGATCCTTCTTACTAGTGATGGAGATATTGTCAATAAAATCCTTAGATCCAGAAATAATCACGGAAAAGAATATCTGGTGAGGGTGGATAAACCTATTACACCCAAATTTCTGGATAAAATGAGAAACGGAGTTCCTATTTTAGATACAGTCACAAAAAAATGTGAAGTGGAGAAAATAGATGAAATGAATTTCCGTATTGTTCTTACACAGGGATTAAACAGGCAGATCAGAAGAATGTGTGAATACCTGGGCTACGAAGTTAAAAAACTGAAAAGAATCCGTATCATGAATATTAAGCTTGATCTTCCCATTGGAAAATGGAGAGATTTAACGGAAGAAGAGCTTTCTTCTTTAATTGGGCTTCTTGAGGATTCCAGCAAAACAGTAGACTAAGTTATAAGTTGAAATTGATGAATTATAAGTTAATACGTAGGAGAAGTCTCACACTTTTAAACTAATAACTGATAATTACTGATTCCTCATTTAAGGTATAATTTCATTTTCGCTTCATATTCTGGCTTCACTTTAAGAAGTTTCCATATCTTTTTATCATCAGGATTGTTTATTCTGTAATAAATAATTTTATCAGCAGAATATTTGAAATAAGGATGGTTTTTTAACCAATCTTCAGGAGCATCCGTTAATGTATACTTAAGGATCTTAGAGGTATTAAGAGGACAAATGGAGACAAGTTTTTGGGCCAGCTCTTTGTCTATATTATAAGTATCAAGTATCTGTTCTTTATTGACAAAGCCACCTAATTTTTTTCGGAAACCAATTAAAGAGCCGGCACTTCTTTCATCCAGTCCAAATTCTAAAAGTTGTTTATAAGTGATCAGATTCAAATCTATCGTGGAAAAATCAGTTTTCTCTTGCTGTAATTCCTGTTGGGAAATGATTTTGATGTAAGGCAATAGCTCTTTATATTTCTCAGGAGAGATGACGAAGCACCTTTGGATATCATCAATACTTTTAAAACTTCCTTTCAGATTCTTATCTCTGTAATTAACGATTACTTTTGCCTGGTTGAGAGTGAATCCCAAAGATTGCCAGCCTTCAATATCTAATGTATTAGGATCAAAAGATGTATGTGCTTTTTCAGGACTTTTTTTACTTTTAAATGAAGAATAACTTTGTGTATAAGTCGGAGTTTTCTCCGGCAATAATAGGTATGGCGCAAGTTTATGATAGTTTTCAGGGCTAACTGTAAAGCATTCTCTAAACTTTTCTTTACTGATAAAACTTCCTCCTAAATAGGCTTTATACTTCATAATAGATTGAGCCTGTCTTTCCGTAAACCCTAACACTATCCAGTCGCTTTGTAAATATTGATTTGGATTGAATTTTTTGGTAACAGTAATTGTATGATGCTTAAAATTTCCTGATTTGGCTTCTTTATTTGTTTTAGGAAGAAGAATGTGAAAATCGAGTTCATCAAATTTTTCCTTGGAAATTGAATAACACTTTTTAAGCTGCTCCTTAGAGATAAACCGACCTCCCACTATTTCTTTATAACGGAGAATGGTTTTAACTTGCTGACTGGAAAATCCAAGACTTTTCCATTGTTCTGCACTAAGATGATTAGGATCAAAATCGAATAGCTTTACAGGATTTTCAGGTTTAGAAATAAACCGGACTTCAGAAAAATCTTCATGGATATTGGCTGTATATTGCCGGAAAGCATACAGACAAAGGAGAAGAATTCCAAGAAATGCTATTTTCTGGTAATAACCTTTTTTCATCATTTTGGAGTGGAGTAATAAAATTAAATATTACAATAAAATGATTTTCAAAAAGTTAATTAATAAAATGTTAAGTTTTAATAAGGAAGATTATTCAGAATCTTTTTCGCCTAAAGAATCTTTAAGTTTTAATAGCTCTGCCTTTACAAACTCAAGCCTGTCGATAAGAGAAATAGTCTCAGATATTTTACTGTTAGTGGTTAAAGCAATTCGTGCCCCATCCAGTGTATACCCTTTTTCTTTTACCAAATGATAAATGATTTTCAGATTTTTAATGTCTTCGGGGGTGAAATATCGGTTCCCTTTTTTATTCTTTTTAGGTTTAATAATAGGAAATTCTTGTTCCCAATAGCGTATTAAAGAGGTATTTACATCAAAAGCTTTTGCTACTTCACCTATAGAATAATAGAGTTTATCGGGTAAATTAAGTTTCATTTTCAAATCCTAAAAATCCAAAGATAAAAGTTTTTTAAGTTGCAAGCCAAATTTGTCGTGTGAATTGTATGAAGAAAGCCCAAAGGAAGGAAGAAAATACTCTTTTTATTATATAAATTATTACTCTGTGTCCCATAATTATTTTTATGTATCTGTTTAATCTAATAGAGAAAATGGTAGAAGAAATAAAATACAGTCTGAATTTGCATAAATGCCTAGAGTGTCATTTACCATCGGTAGTTGCATTGTGGCAGCAAATCTTCCTTCCTGCAAATGCTCCCGTAATCACGAGGGGTAGTTCATGAAATTATTATTCATTCATTAGATATATTGTTTTATGGCTGCAATTTGTAAATTGCAGCCATAAATCTGTGATCTATGAAAAATATCTCTTCTCTTTTTTTATTTGGCTTATTATTGGTAGTAATAAATTGTAAATCAGTAAATAATAACGATGTGTTCTATCATGATAAACAGCCAGAAATGGTATCGGATCAATTCAGATTTACAGAAGGCCCGGCTTCTGATAAGGAAGGGAATGTTTATTTTACAGATCAGCCCAGAGATATAATATATTATTGGGATTGGAGGACAAATAAGATTGCCGAGTTCTTGATCAGAACAGGAAGGGCGAACGGAACTCATTTTGATAAGCATGATAATCTGATCACCTGTTCTGATGATCAGGGTGAAATCTGGAAAATTTCAAAAGACAGAAAAAAAATAGAGGTTCTTGTAACACATGTCAACGGAAACAGGCTGAACGGGCCTAACGATCTCTGGATAGATAAATATGGAGGGATTTATTTTACAGATCCATTGTATGAAAGGGATTACTGGGTGGATTTTAAACAGGAGATTCCGCATAAAAGCCTGTATTACAGAAATAAAGAAGGGGGTATTATTAAATTGGATACTTTTACACAACCGAATGGAATTGTGGGAAGTGAAAAATTTAAAAAACTGTACGTTTCCGATATAGATGCCGGAAAGACCTATGTTTATGATATTCTTTCAGAAGGTAAGCTTTCCGAAAAGAAACTGTTTTGTGAAATGGGGTCAGACGGGATGACCCTGGATGAGTATGGTAACTTGTATTTGACAGGTAACGGGGTTACAGTTTTTAATTCCCAGGGAAAAAAGATCAATCATATTCCTATACCGGAAGAATGGACTTCCAATGTTACTTTCGGAGGAGAAGATCATTCCGTATTGTTTATTACAGCTTCAAAGTCAGTTTATATTTTGCCGACAAAAACTAAAAGAGTAAAATAATAAACTGAAAAGATGAAAATTACTTTTAAGTCCTCTTCATCTTTAATTCACAATGCTGAATGTATCGAAATTGCTAATAAGCAATTTCCATTTTAACCTTCTTATTTTTAAGCTTTTCATTGGCTAGCTTTTTCAATAAAGCTATTGTTTTGGTTCTGGCAATAGCTACATAAGAGGTGGTGTCTTTTACTTCAATCAATCCTATATCTTCTTTGGATAATTCTCCCTTTTTAATAAGGTAACCTACAATATCCACTTTGTTGACCTTATCTTTTTTCCCGGCACTGATATAAATTGTCTGAAAAGGAGTTCTTTCAGGAACTTTGTTGTATTCTTTAACGCTTTCTTCCGGAGTATTATTTTTAATAAAAGGATAATTTTCATCCTCTGTCATAATCAGGTAAGCGAAACCTTTGGCATTCATTCTTGCAGTACGACCGTTTCGATGAATAAAAGCATCTTCTTTATAAGGAAGCTGATAGTGGATAATGGATTCCACTTCCGGAATATCCAGCCCTCTGGATGCAAGATCAGTAGTGATTAGTATCCGGGCAGAATCATTTCTGAATTTTAATAAAGAACGTTCCCGCTCATCCTGCTCTAATCCGCCATGAAATGTTTCTCTGGCTATTCCTTTTTCTCTTAAAAGTTCCGAAATACGGTCTACAGCATCCCGGTGATTACAGAAGATCAGAGTTCTTTTGTTGCCTATTTTACATATCAGTTGAAATAAGGTATCCAGTTTTTCTTCCGGTGTAGTCAAAACTTTTCTTAATTGAATATCTGGTTTTATTTCATTTTCTTTAAGGAAACTGATTCTCTTTTCGTTTTGTAATCCTGTGAACTTCGGAATGTCATCCATTACCGTTGCAGAAGTAAGAATTCTTTGATTAAGATTCTTTAAGGAACTGATGATGAATTCCATATCATCCTGAAAACCTAATTCCAGAGCTTTATCAAACTCATCCAAAACTAAAGTTTCAATACAGGCCGGATCGAAATTCTGATTTCTAAGATGGTAAGCGACTCTTCCAGGAGTTCCGATCAATAAGGCCGGAGCTTCAATAAGATTGTTGACCTCAATTTTTTTGTCATGACCTCCATAGCAGACACTTACTTTAAAATCAGTACCCATTGTTTTAAAAACCTGTTCGATCTGTAAAGCCAGTTCTCTGGCGGGAACTAGAATCAAAGCCTGTATTCCCTGAGTATTTTTTCTGAGGCTTCTTAAAACAGAAAATAAAAAAGCAAGTGTTTTCCCTGAACCCGTAGGAGAGAGAAGAACGACATCATTCTTGTTTTCTGTAGCTTTATAAGTGGATTTCTGCATTGGATTCATATCCTGAATTTGCAGTTTCTGGTAAATTGATTCTAATTCCATTCTGCAAAGTTAAAGCAAAAGCGATAGGTTTAATAAGACAAAGGATAAAAGATTGTTATTTAATTATTAAATGTATTGATTTATAATTTGTTATGTTCTTGTTGAACTTTGCAGTAATTATTGTTTATCTTAAAAAATAGTAGTATCTTTGCACCCACTTTTTGTGGTAAAGGTCTGAGAAGGTAAAATATTAAATATTAATAGCTTCCGTATTTTTCAATCACATTTGTTAAGACCGTTGAAAGAGAAGGAATACAAATTTTATTAGAAAATGTCAAAAGAGACAAATTCAGCAGAGGTTTTATTAAACCAAAACGTAGCACCGGAACAATTTGATTGGGATTCATTCGAATCTGGTCTTGATGCTGATGCAAGAAAAGAAAAAAGTGATTTAGAAGAAATCTACAACGGATCTTTAAACAACTTGGACGATAATGACGTATTAGTTGGAAAAGTTGTAAGATTAACTGATAAAGAAGCTATCGTTGACATCAACTTCAAATCTGAAGGTGTTATTTCTCTTAATGAATTCCGTTACAACCAAGGCCTTAAAGTAGGTGATGAAGTAGAAGTAATGGTTGACAAAAGAGAAGACAAAACAGGACAATTACAGTTATCTCACAAAAAAGCAAGAACGCTTAAAGCTTGGGATAAAGTAAACGAACTTCACGAAACAGGTGAAATCGTTAACGGTTTTGTGAAGTCTAGAACTAAAGGAGGAATGATCGTTGACGTTCACGGAATTGAAGCATTCTTACCAGGTTCTCAAATTGATGTTAAGCCAATCAAAGATTACGATCAGTTCGTAGGTAAAACTATGGAGTTCAAAGTTGTGAAAATCAACCCTGAGTTCAAAAACGTAGTAGTATCTCACAAAGCATTGATCGAAGCAGATATCGAAGGTCAGAAAAAAGAAATCATCGCTCAGCTTGAAAAAGGTCAGGTTCTTGAAGGAACTGTTAAAAACATCACTTCTTACGGTGTATTCATCGACTTAGGAGGTGTAGATGGATTAATTCACATTACAGATCTTTCTTGGTCTAGAGTGAACCACCCATCTGAAATCTTAGAAGATGGTCAAACTGTAAAAGTGGTTATCCTTGACTTTGACGATGAGAAAACAAGAATCCAATTGGGTATGAAGCAATTAGAGCCACACCCATGGGATGCTCTTTCTGCTGATTTAAAAGTAGGAGATAAAGTGAAAGGAAAAGTTGTAGTTCTTGCTGACTATGGTGCATTCGTAGAAATCGCTCCAGGTGTGGAAGGATTAATCCACGTTTCTGAAATGTCTTGGTCTACTCACTTAAGATCTGCTGGTGATTTTGTGAAAGTAGGAGATGAGGTAGAAGCTGAAGTATTAACTTTAGATAGAGAAGAAAGAAAAATTTCTCTTGGTATCAAGCAATTGTCTAAAGATCCATGGGAAAATATCGAAACTAAATATCCTGTAGGATCTCAGCATGTAGGAACAGTGAGAAACTTTACTAACTTTGGTGTATTCGTAGAGTTAGAAGAAGGTATCGATGGATTAATCTACATTTCAGATCTTTCTTGGACTAAGAAAATCAAGCACCCATCTGAATTCTGTGCTGTAGGAGATAAATTAGATGTTGTAGTATTGGAATTAGATATCCAAGCAAGAAGATTATCTTTAGGTCACAAGCAATTGACTGAAAACCCTTGGGATAAATTCGAAACTAAATATGCTGAAGGAACTATTCATGCTGGTAAAGCAGTAGAAGTTCATGATAAAGGAGCTTCTGTACAGTTTGAAGATGCTGAAGTTGAAGCATTCTGCCCTTCAAGATTATTAGAGAAAGAAGATGGATCTAAAATCAAAAAAGGTGAAGAAGCTGATTTCAAAGTAATCGAGTTCAACAAAGAATTCAAGAGAGTAGTAGTTTCTCACACAGGTATCTTCAGAGATGAAGAGAAGAAAAATGTGAAAGAATCTTCTTCTAGAAATATGTCTTCTTCAAACAACGAAGAAAGATCAACTCTTGGAGATATCGATGCTTTAGCAGAGCTTAAAAAGAAAATGGAGGAGGGTAAATAATCCTTTAGCCATTATCAATAAGAAAGAACCACCCATTTTGGGTGGTTTTTTTTTGGAATAATAACAATTTTAATTAATAGAA
>NZ_JALAHD010000277.1 GCF_022712095.1 Chryseobacterium sp.
ATAAAAAATAGCTTGGAGTCCAGAAATTTTGAAAATATGATTAGTACCAATGCTGCAGGTTTTGAAGATGGTGCTTTTTCAGCTTCTGTTTCAGAATTGAAATCATTATACCTTAAAAAAAGAGAGCTCGCTTCTATTTATAAACCCAATTCTGAGCCAATGATCGAGATCAATAGGCTAATTAGTGATGCTAAAACAGGTTCCTCAAATTTATTGAGAAATTATTATATGCTATATTATAATGAAATCGAAAAAATAAATCAGCAGGTGGCGGACACAAATGCAAGCTTGTCTTCTTATCCGGAGAAGCAAAGGAAATATCTGGATGCAGAAAGGGGATATAATATGATTGAGGCTACTTATAACAGTTTACTTAGCAGACAGAATGAAACTCAGATGAGAATGGCAACTAATCAGTCTGATGTTACAGTTATTGACCCGGCTAAGAATGTGGGACAGCCTCCAATAGGGCCTAATGTAAAAGGTACTAAGCTGAGTATAATGGGAGGACTACTGTTTCTACCTTTACTGTTTATTCTTGTAGGTGAACTTCTGGATAATAAAATAAGGAATATTAAAGAATTATTGAATGCTACTAAAATTCCTTTGCTCGGAGTTATTGGTAATAACAATAATGATAATATGCTAACCGTTTTGGAACAACCCAAATCTTCTGTATCCGAAGCATTTAGAGGGGTAAGGGCTAATGTAAGATTTTTATCTGAAGAGAACGGTAAAAGTAAGGTCATACTTGTCACATCCTCAATTGGGGGAGAAGGTAAAACCTATGTTTCTATTAACTTGGCTTCCGTTTTAGGTTTAAGTGATAAGAGAACTATTTTATTAGGAATGGACTTAAGAAAACCTAAAATATTTGGTGACTTTAAGATTGATAATAAATATGGGATTTCCAATTACCTTACGGGAGAGGTTTCTATAGACCAGATTATCAATAAAACTAAAATCCCTAATCTGGACGTAGCAACTTCAGGACCTATCCCACCAAACCCATCCGAACTCTTAATGAGCGAAAGAAACATTAAATTTCTTGAAGAACTCAAACAGAAATATGATTTCATTATCATAGACTCTCCGCCTGTAGGTCTGGTGGCAGATTCATACGAGCTGATGAAATATTCTGATGCCAATATTTATGTGGTTCGCCATGAGTATACGGAAAAGTATATGCTGAAGATGGTGACGGAGAAATACCACAATAAAGAGATCAGAGATCTAGGACTTGTATATAATGATTATAATACAAGACAGGGATATGGTTATGGCTACGGTTACGGATATGGTTATGGCTACGGATATGGTTATTTTGATGAAGATAAAAATTATAAAGAACCATTGTTAATCAGAGTGCGAAATAAGATTCAAACGATTCTTAACAAAAAATAAGACTAAAACCTCCATTTAATGGGGGTTTTTTCTGTATTGTCTCTTTCAAATCTATTAAAAAAAGAATAAAATCCTTACTTTGCCGTTTACTTTATAACAAATTATGTTTTTTTGTTTATTTTTAACTAAGCATTAAGAATATCATTAATATAAAAATGTTTTATATTTGCAAAAATTAAATTTTAAAATAACCATAAATCCATGTTCTTTTATGAATAAAAAATTATTGATTAGCTTCCTTGCCCTCCTTGGAACAGTGGCAAGTGTTAAAGCACAAAGAAATGAATTGGGAATTCGACTCGGTATGAGTAACTTGGTAGGTGATATAGGAAGAACCAATTATATTTTACAAAAGCCATTGGATTTAGACAGAGTTTCAGATTGGGGAATTCCTTTTTATGGAGGTATATTATATAGATTTAATTTTAACCCTCATCAAACCGTAAGATTGGATCTTGGGTATAATCAGATTCAGTTTAATGACAAGGTAGCTAAAGAAGAATATAGAAGAAATAGGAATTTATATGGAAAGAACAATGTATACGAGGCAAGCTTAATGTTTGAATATAATTTCTTTCCGGTTAATAATGAACAAGTGAGTATGTTAAGTCCTTACATATTTGGTGGAATTGGTGCATTGATGTTTGATGCGCCTAAGGCTACTATGGTAAATGACTTCAGACGGGATGCAGATGGTGTGGCACAAGCTCCGATCAATGAGTTAGACTTCACCACAACTCCGATCTATACTACAGGAACGAAAACAACTATGCAGATTCCTTTCGGAGTAGGATTGAAATATAAATTCAATCATAACTGGGCAATTTTTGCTGAAGCTACATTCAGATATACATTAACAGACCAGTTGGATTATAGTAAAGTAGTTGCTAAAGATGTGAAAGCTACTTACAATGCCGATATCTTAAGTCCGGCTACAGGTGGCTCTTTACTTCAGACGGGGGCATATTATGTAGTTTCTAAAGAGAGAGAAGCTGAATTTTTAAAAGAAAGAAATATTGGAGATACAAGATCTAAAGATTGGATAAATACAGTAAGTTTAGGACTTACATATTCTTTCGGAAGACCTCCATGTTATTGTGATTAGTAGTATGTCATTGATTAAAGATAAAATAGATCCCCAGAACTTGCCACAGCATGTTGCTATTATTATGGATGGTAACGGAAGATGGGCAAAATCTCGAGGAGAAAAAAGAACATTTGGACATAAAAATGCCATTAATGCTGTAAGAAATGCGATTAATGCATGTAATGAAATTAATATTCCCTATTTAACATTGTATACGTTCTCTTCGGAAAACTGGAACAGACCGGCAGAAGAAGTGGATACCCTGATGAATCTATTGACAGAAACTCTGTTATTGGAAGCTGAGGAAATATTCAGTAAAGGATTAAGAATGCATGTGATAGGGGACTTGGAAAAACTGCCTTCATTAGTGAGGGAGCAGCTGCTTCAGGTAATAAATTTAACAAAAGAAAACACAAAAGGTAATTTGGTATTAGCCATTAGCTATGGTTCACAGAAGGAAATACTAAATGCTGTAAAAAATATTAGTTCTGATGTAAAAGAAGGAAATGTTGATGTAGAAAATATTGATGAAAAATTATTTGAAAGTTACCTTTATACAAAAGATTTTCCTCCAATAGACTTACTTATTAGAACCAGTGGTGAAATAAGAATAAGCAATTTTCTCCTTTGGCAGATCGCGTATGCAGAGCTGCAATTTTTAGATGTTCTATGGCCTGATTTCACCAAAGATATTTTCTTTCAATGTATTGTGGATTACCAAAACAAAGAAAGAAGATATGGATTAACAGGAGAACAGGTAAAAATCCAGTAAAATTTTAAGAAAAGAAAGACTACGATAAAATGAAGTTTAGACTATTACCCATCATTATGTTTGTTGCTTCTGCACATTTTTATGGACAGGTAACTCCGCAGGATAGTACTGCAGTAAATAATAATCCTGTTCATGCAGATAACCAGACGGGGTCCTACACACTTAAGGACATTGTTGTGGATGGGGTGAAAAAGTACACGCCTGCACAGATTTTACGGTTTACAGGATTATCCAAGGGAGAAAATGTAGATATACCGGGGCAAAAAATCAGTAACGCTATTAAAAAACTTTGGGATACACAATCCTTTTCTGAAGTAGAAGTATATGTTCAGAGTGTTGAAGGGCAGACTGTAGTATTGAGATTTTATCTTCAGGACCTGAAAGAATTGGGAGAAGTGAAATTTACAGGGAAAGGAATCAGTAAGTCTAAAAACGAAAAACTGGCAAAAGATAATAATTTAAAGCCGGGAACTAAGATTACTCAGAATTTGGTTTCGAGCCTTAAAACCAATGTCCCTAAAGATTATATCAAAAAAGGATTTGCTGATACCAAGATTACAATCGAGGATAGAGTAAATGCCAATGATCCGGCTTTAGTGGACTGGACAATCAATATAGATAAAGGCAAAAGAATCAAGATTGATCATATCGAATTTGAAGGGAACCAGAACGTTTCCGATGCAAAGCTTAGAAAAAAAGCCTTTAAAGAAACCAAACAGAAGAGATTTGGAATTGGAGGAATTTTAAAATCTTCCAAATTTATTGAGGAAAAATATCAGGAAGACAAACAAAGCCTTATCAGCTACTATAACTCCCTTGGATATAGAGATGCTTCCATAGTTTCAGACTCTGTTTGGAGAAATAAGAAAAATAATTATGAAATCAATGTAAAACTGAACGAAGGTAAGAAGTATTACATTGGTGATGTAACATTTACTGGAAATACAGTCTATTCTACTGAATATCTTCAAAGACTTTTAGGATATAAAAAAGGAGATATTTACGATGCAGTAGGATTTAATAAAAAAGTAGGAGAAGACGGTGGAAAAGAAGATGATTCAGATATCAAATCCGTATATATGAATAACGGATACCTTTTTTCAAATGTTACTCCTGTGGAGAAATCCGTATCCGGTGATTCCGTAAATCTGGAAATCAGAATTAATGAAGGAGAGCAGGCTACATGGAATAAAGTAACATGGCAGGGAAATACGACTACCCATGACCATGTTATTCTTAGAGCTTTAAGAACAAAGCCGGGAAATCTTTTTGCTAAAAGTGATATCAAAAGAACATACTTTGATCTGGCTGGAATGTCTTTCTTTGATCCACAACAGGTAGGACAGGATATTCAGCCTAATCAGCAGGATAATACTGTAGATATCAATTGGAAGCTGGTAGAAAAAGGATCTTCTCAGGTTCAGCTACAAGCCGGTTATGGAGGAAATAGTTTCATCGGAACTTTAGGATTGACATTTAACAATTTTTCATTAAAGAACTTTCTTAAATTTAAAGATTTTAGACCTGTTCCTCAGGGAGATGGACAAACATTCTCCATTCAGGCTCAGGCAGGTCAGTATTTTCAAAACTATGGAGTTTCATTTACTGAACCTTGGTTGTTTGGAACAAAACCAACAGCTCTTTCTGTTAGTTTAAATAATTCCAGAGTAAAATATACCGACTCTTATGGTAGTGCTCAGAAATTGAATATTTTCTCTGCATCTGTCGGACTCAACCGACTATTAAGATGGCCCGATGATTATTTCTCTTTATATACGGGGCTACAGTATCAGAAATATGATTTCAAAAATTACCCCTTTGATTTTGGTGGAACTACTGAATATTACGGAACAGCAAATAACTTTAGTTTAAACTTAGGATTAAGTAGAAATTCTGCAGGGTTAGACCCTATATTCCCGACAATGGGTTCAAATATCGAGCTTTCTGCAAAATTAACCCCTCCATATTCATTGTTCAGTAATAAAGATTATTCTACAATGACACCTACAGAAAAGTATAAATGGATGGAATTCTATAAGATTAAATTTAAAGCAGATGTTTATAATGAAATTGCCGGGAAATTAGTTTTAAGATCTTCTGCAGAAATGGGATTCATGGATGGGTATAATAAAAAACTGGGAGCTCCGCCTTTTGAAAGATTCTATGTAGGAGGTACCGGATTATTCGGAGGGCGTTATGACGGTAGAGAATTAATTCCTTTAAGAGGATATGAAAATGCATCTACGTATGGAGGTGATACAAGTCAGGGAGATATTACACCACAAGGAGGGGGAACAATCTATAATAGATTTACCCTTGAACTAAGATATCCGATTTCATTGAACCAAACAGCTAAAATTTATGCTCTGACTTTTGTGGAAGGAGGAAATGTTTGGAACTCTTGGAGTTCATACAATCCATTCCAGTTGAAAAGATCAGCAGGTATTGGAGTAAGAGTATATATGGGAGCATTCGGATTGATTGGATTTGACTTTGCTTATGGATTTGATAAGGTAATTGGAGGAACAGAACCTGCAGGTTGGAAAACACACTTCCTAATGAACCAATCATTATAATTTGTAATATGAAGAATTTTAAAATAACTTTCGCATTTATATTATTTTTGTTTTTTGGGCTTAGCAATGCACAGAAGATTGGGGTGGTGGATACAGAATATATTCTGAATAAAATGCCGGAATACCAAGAGGCCGAATCCAGATTGAATGCACAGATTGATACCTGGCAGGATGAACTTCAGGGACTTCAGTCTGAATATGAAAGAAAAAGATCAGCTTTTGAAAGTGAAAAAGTTTTGCTTGTAGGAGATCAATTGAAACTGAGAGAAAAAGAAGTCACAGATCTTGAGAAAAATATCAAGACTACTACGAGTTTGCGTTTTGGTGCAACCGGAGAGATCAGTCAGTTGAGAACTAATCTGGTTCAGCCCTTTCAGGATCAGATATGGAATGCCATTAAAACAATGTCTGAAAAAAATGGATTGGGCATAGTTCTTGATAAAAGCAATAACATTAGTGTTATTTTTCTTCAAAAAAGATATGATTATACAGATAAGGTCCTGGATATTTTATTAAAAGGATCAGATAAAAAAGAAAAAGCTAATACTAAAAGTAAAAAGTAATTCTTTAAATTAACTTTTACTGAAATTAAAAATCTAAAAACAAATTAAATTATTTATTTACCAATTATGAAAAAATTAAGTGTATTATTTGCAGCAGTAATGATGGTTGTATCTGTAGGTATGGCAAAAGCTCAAAAAATTGCTACTTTAGATGTTATAGGTGTTCTTAATGCAATGCCTGAAAAGAAAAAAGCAGATACTGATTTGAAAGCTTTCTTGGATACTAAGCAAGCTGAGATCAAAAAGAAAGGAGATGCAGCACAAGCTAAATACAAGCAATATGCAGAAGAAGCTCCTAAAAAGACTGCTGACGAAAACAAAGCTAGAGAAGCTGAATTACAAAAATTGCAAGAAGAGATTGCTCAAATGCAGGAAAAAGCTCAAAAGGACTTCCAGACAAAACAAGATGCTGCTTATGAGCCAATCGAAAAGAAATTGAATGATGCTGTAACTAAAGCTGCTAAAGCTAACGGTTACGATTATATTATGGATGCTAATTCTTCTGCATTTGTTTACAAGGCAGGTCCAGATGCTACTGCAGCTGTGAAAAAAGAACTAGGAGTTCAATAATCTGAGTAAATTAACAAAGATTTATAAAATTCACCGTCTCTAAAAGAGGCGGTTTTTTTATTTTTGCCAAATGGAAAAAGAAGTATCAACAACCGTTAAGGTTAGGTTTAGTGATTGTGACCCTATCGGACATTTAAATAATGTGAAATATTTGGATTACATGTTTAATGCCAGAGAAGACCATGTAGAAACATTCTATGGATTTACCTATGAAGAATACACTAAAAAAACCGGTTGTACCTGGATTGCCATACAGAATGAAATCGCATATTTAAAAGAAGTAAAATATAATACTAAGGTGGTGATTAGCAGCAAAACAATTGATGTACAGGACAGAACTGCTAAAGTGGAAATCCTGATGAAAAGCCAAGATGAAAAAACTATTCATGCTGTGTTATGGGTAACTGTAATATACTTTAATGTTAAAACAAGAAAATCTGAAATACACCCTGAAGATATAAAAGAAATATTCCAAAAATTTTATGTAGATTTAATACAAAAGGATTTCCAATCAAGAACTAAATTTTTAAGAACCCAAAACGCTAAAAATTCATAATGAAAAAGATATTGGTAATAGGCAGCAACGGACAACTAGGAAACTGCATCAGGAAGATAGCTCCCGATTTTGAAAACAATTATGAATTTCTCTTTACGGATTCAGGAACATTGGATATTACTAATGAAGATCAGGTGAATGATTTCTTTTATGAAAATAAACCCGATTTCTGTATTAATGCTTCAGCATATACCGCAGTAGATCTGGCAGAGAAAGAAGAAGAAAAGGCTTTTGCAGTAAATGCAGATGGAGTCGCTTATCTTGCACAGGCTTGTCTGGAATTTAAGGCAATATTGATTCATGTTTCCACAGATTATGTTTTTGACGGAGAAACTAACCTGTGCTATTCCGAAGACGACTTTACAAATCCCATCGGAGTGTATGGAATGTCAAAAAGAAAGGGAGAAGAATTAGCTTTGGAAATAAATCCCCAAACAATTATACTTAGGACTTCTTGGCTGTATTCGGAATACAATAAAAATTTTGTGAAAACAATGCTGAACTTATTTTCACAAAAAGATCAGCTCGGAGTTGTTGCCGATCAATTTGGCCAGCCTACTAATGCCAATGACCTTGCGGAAGCTATATTGTCAATTATTGAGACGCCGCAAAAAACATTCGGAATTTTCCATTTTTCTAATTATCCCGAAACTACATGGTATGAATTTGCTGAAAAGATAGCTGAGTTTTCAAAGTCAACAGTAAAATTGAATCCTTTGACAACAGAAGAATATCCTACTCCGGCGAAAAGACCAAAAAGAAGTACTATGTGTCTGGATAAAATAGAAGATACTTATAATATAATACCAAAATATTGGGAGAATAGCTTGGAAGAGTGCATAAACATTCTATCAGAATAACATATATGAGAAATATTATAATTGCTGCATGTATTTTTTTTGTACAAAGCTTTTTTGCACAGAATATATACTTGAATAAAGTAGAAAAAGTAAATGATAATAAAGATAAATTTTTTTACAAGATAGAAGAAAATAGAGAAGATGCTTTATATTTAGGAGAACTGGAAGTTCAGGGCTTTTCGAAAGATGATGCGTCGACTTTTTCTATGATATATAAGAAAGCAAAAGAAATAGGAGCGAACGGATTTACTTGGAAGCCGTTTGAGACTGTTGATGGAAAAGATATTGAATTCAATCCGTCCAACTATAGATTGAATCTGTACTATATAAGTCCGGAAAAATTAGTAATACCTACTCTGCAGATTTATTTATTCGCTTCTTCCGATAAAAATCAAAAAATAAGTATCAATAATAAAGACTATTCTCTTTCTCCTAGAAGTTATATAGAATTAAATGCAACTCCGGAAGAAGTTTATACCATTTCTACGAAAAAGCTTTTAGGTTCTACAATAAAATTACAGATGAAAGCAAACCAGGCTTCTCAATATTTTCAGATTTCTTCAATGAAGATAAAAAGTAATACCTATGGTGAAGGTGGAATCAATTTAAAATCTGGTGATATCATTGGCTTAGAAAGATCCTATGCTGAATTCTTATCAGTAATCTATCAAAAACAAGCTTTTTAACTAACTCTTGCAGATATTGCAAGGGTTTCATGTAAGTAAAGTGAAAAAAATACAGCTATAAACCAGGAAGTTAAAACTTAATATGAATCATATGTTAAATTAAGTTTAAAAATGTTTGGATTGATAGAGTATAAAGACATATCTTTGCCCCACTGAAAAACAAAAAACAGTAGCGCAGGAGTTTAAGAGATTAATATGTGAATGGGGTTTTAGGGTTATGAAAAAAAACTTTAAATTTTCTTCAAAAACATTTGGTCATTAAGAAATAAATTTTTACTTTTGCACTCGCAAATACGGAATGAAACTGACAGAAAGAGTAGTTTTGTAGGCGCGAAAGAAAAGAGATCATTGAAATAAGATA
>NZ_JALAHD010000278.1 GCF_022712095.1 Chryseobacterium sp.
ATTATATACACATATTTAATATTAAATAATTGATTTTATTATTTTTTCAATATATTTAAACCAACAAATATTAATATATGTTGAAAAAACTTTTACCTTTTATTACATTTGCATTTATTTCACCCGTCACAAAAGCTCAAAATGAATTCACAACCATCTGGAAGCCTAATACGAACGTTTCCGCTCCGGTTACTGTCAACGCTCCATACGCAGCAGGAACTAACCATATCTGGTTTCCGGGTATTGGTACCAACTATACCATAAGCTGGGAAGAAGTAAATTATCCACAGCATAATGCGACACTATCCAATATAAGTTCAGCTAATCAATTCCTTATAGATTTTGGAACTCCACTCAATCCCAATCCCGCAGATGCTACTTATATTGTAAAAGTAAGTAATGGAAACGGAACATTTAATCAAATAAGATTTGGAATCCCTACTGTTGATCCTATAACCAACCTCATCACCTGGCAGATGTACGGAAGTGCAGATAAAATCACTGAAATATCACAATGGGGAAATATCCAATGGAATTCTATGAACAGTGCTTTTGCCAACTGTAAAATATTAGACATTACCGCTTCCGACACCCCTAACCTTTCGGTAGTTACAGATGCATCATTTATGCTTTATAACACCCACAGTCTTTCCGGAGGTCCCGCTTTCGGAAACTGGAACACTTCAAATATTAAGGATTTCAGCTATATGCTTTCCAATTACTCACTGGTTGCTTCCGATACATTCAATGCTCCCATAGGAACCTGGAACACCTCTTCCGCCGAAAGCTTCAGTCATATGCTTGAAGAAAGAAGGTTATTTAATCAGCCATTAAATGACTGGGATACATCTCATGTTACCAATATGGGCTGGATGTTCGCTAACTGTATGGCCTTCAATCAGCCGTTAAACAGCTGGAACACTTCTCAGGTAACTAATATGGAATATATGTTCCACTTTATCACTAATTTCAATCAGCCCCTGAACAACTGGGATATTTCCAACGTTACAAATATCTCACATATGTTCCACGCTGTACTTTCTTTTAACCAGCCTCTTGATGCATGGAATACCAGCAGTGTAACCAATATGAGTACAGTGTTTTCAAATGCCCATAGTTTCAATCAGTCTCTTGGAACCTGGAATTTACCTTCTTTAACCAATGCCTCTCTTGCTCTCCTGGATTCAGGAATAGATTGCAGCAATTACAGCAATACACTTAAAGGCTGGGCTGATAATCCTAATACAGCAAATAATATCAACTTAGGACATGTTACCCCTCTCACCTATTCAACAGATGTAACAGACAAAAGAAACATCCTTACCAACAATAAAGGATGGACTATTTTCAATGACACAGTAGGAGAATGCAATATATTGGGAGTATCCGAATCTCACTTGGCCGGTACCGCTCCATCAATTTACCCTAATCCTGCTGAGGAAACCATTTATATCAGAAATATTTCGAATGCAAAAAATTATATTATTCTGGATGCCAGCGGAAGAGTCATCACTAAAGATATTATAAGCGAAAACAGCATTAATATCCAGCCTCTGATTCGTGGTAATTATGTTTTACAAATAGTTTCTAAAGATAAAATACATTCTTTTAAATTTATAAAAAGATAAAAAAGGCTCACTGATACAGTGAGCCTTTTTTATTTCTAATTATCTTATTGATCGTACTGATTGGGGTGCTGAGACTTGATTGCATCAACAGTTCCTAATACTTTATCTTTCAAAGAATCCTGATATTGCTGTAGTTTTCCGGCAATTTCTTTATCAGCACTCCCCAATATCTTGGCTGCAAGAATTCCGGCATTTAAAGCTCCGTTTAAAGCTACAGTAGCTACAGGAATACCGCCTGGCATCTGAAGTATGGAAAGAACGGAATCCCATCCGTCAATGGAGTTACTCGATAAAATAGGAACTCCGATCACAGGAAGTGTAGTACAGCTTGCTACCATCCCTGGTAAATGTGCTGCTCCACCGGCACCTGCTACAATTACTTTCAAACCTCTCTCGTGTGCTGTTTTTGCATAATCGAACATTCTTTCGGGTGTCCGGTGCGCTGAAACTACTGTAAGTTCATAGGGAATATTCAAGCTCTTTAAAAAGTTCGCCGCCTGTTCCATGATTGGTAAGTCGCTCTGACTTCCCATTATAATTCCTACCATTTTCTAATTTTAATTATCGCTGTTCAAAGATAAAAATTTATACTGTCACTTTACCTCTCCTCTCCCATTTAATACTTTATTCTCTACTCAATGAATGTCTTGAATCACAATAAAAGAGATATATTTGTTTACTATTTCTACGATATTGAAAGATTACAAACTTATTTTTGCTGTTCTCACCGTTGCCATAGTATGGGGAACTACCTTCTTAGCCATCCGTATCGCTGTAGAAACTATCCCAGCATGGTTTGTAGCAGGTATTCGCCAGTTCATGGCATCTCTTATTATGCTCGTTGTACTTCTTTCAAGAAAGGAATTTAAATGGATTGGCTGGAATAATCTTAAATATCAGATCATTTTTTCCATCCTTATGCTGGTAATTGCTAACGGAATGACAACTGTTGCTGAAGAGACTGTATCCAGCAGCCTGGCTTCTCTGATCAGTGCGACCTCTCCTATTCTTGTTTTTCTGGGAAGTGTTGCAGTTGGATTACAGAAATTCAGTTTCCGGGCTTTAATAGGAGTTTTATTGTGTTTTAGCGGAATTCTTTTTATTTTTTGGGACGGGCTCAAAGATCTGATTAACCCTGAATACAGAATGGGAATGATCTTTTTATTCTGTGCCATCAGCGGTTGGGCATCAGGCACCATATTTACAAAAAAGCTAAACATTCAAAGTGGAAATATCTCTTTAAACCTCTTTTATCAGTTTCTTTTTGCAGGTGTATTGCAAATTATTTTCGCATTCTTATTTTCTGAGAATTATAATATGGGAAACTGGAGCTTAAAAAGTATTTCCGCCATGATTTATCTTGCAGTATTCGGTTCAGTAGCAGCTTTCTTTGCCTTTCATTATTCCTTGACTAAGCTGTCGCCGGTGAAAGTATCTATTCTTGCTTACATCAATACGATCATTGCTATTTTTCTGGGATGGCTGATTCTTGATGAAGAGATTTCTTTCAAATTTATCATCGCTGCCATATTGATTATCTGTGGGGTATTTATTATCAATTATAAACCGGGGATCATAAAGAAACAAAAAGACTAAAATAATATTCCCTTATTTCCAATCTTAATACCTACTTTTTCATTATTTATTCTTCCCAAATTTCATTTTTCCGTTTTTTATTCCTATATTTTTC
>NZ_JALAHD010000279.1 GCF_022712095.1 Chryseobacterium sp.
AATTAAGGATGTTTTGAGAAACTATTTACTAGAGAAAGGTTTCAGAAATACCCCTGAGAGATACACTATTTTAGAAGAGATCTATAATATGGATCATCACTTTAATGTAGATGATCTTTATCTTCTTATGATGCAGAAAAAATATCATGTATCTAAAGCAACGATTTATAACACAATTGAAATCTTCCTTGATGCTGGCTTGATCCGCAAACATCAGTTTGGTGAAAAAACACTGACATCTTCTTCTTACGAAAAATCTTATTTTGATAAACAGCATGATCACCTGGTGATCTATAAAAAAGATTCGGATAAAGAGATTGATGAAATTATTGAATTTTGTGACCCTAGAATTCAGGGCATTAAGGAAGCAATTGAAGAAGCATTTGGCGTAAAAATTGATTCTCATTCGCTATATTTTTATGGCACTAAGAATGATTAATCAATGAGACTGATATTTTTTCTATTAGTTTTTATTTCTACGATAACATATGCACAGCAAAAACCTGTGCAGAGGGATCCTTATTTACAGTCGCCCGTACAAAATCAGCCCCAGCAGGTTAAGCCTGAAGATAGGGTGAAAATTATTCATGCTGACATTATTGATAAAAATCCTGCAAAATATGACGGTAACCGTTATTTGCAGGGAAATGTGAAGCTGGAACATCAGGGATCCATTCTTACAGCGGATGAAGTGGTAATGTATGAAGAAGAAAACTTCATAAAAGCCATTGGTAATACTAAGCTGCAAAATACTGACGGATCTGTAATCACAGCCGGAGAGATGGAATATGATGGTAATACCCAAAAAGGAGTAGCCAGAAAAAATGTTATTCTGGTTGATCCAAAGCAGACGATTAAAACGGAAATAATGTATTATGACAGGCTTGCTAATCTGGCTTATTTTAATACAGGAGGTACTATTTCCGATGGTCAGAATGTGATGTATACGAAGTCAGCCACTTATTTTTTGGATACCAAGCTGATAGATTTTGTAGGAAATGTAAAAATTGATAACCCTGACTATATTATAGAAGGAAAAAATATCAAGCAAAATCAAAATACAAGAACTGCAGACTTTTTTGGACCGACAACTATTACCAATAGAGCCAATCCTAAAAATTATGTATATACGGAGAGAGGAACGTATAAAATGAATTCAAAAGAAGCTTATTTAAATAAGAACTCACGGATCCATTATAACGATAAAATCCTTACCGGTGATGATATGTATTATAATCAATTGACAGGTTTTGGTACTGCCACGGGAAATGTAACTTTGGATGATCCTAAAGAAAGAAGATATATAAAAGGTGGGTATGGTGAAATCTTTGAAAAGAAAGATTCAGCGGTGATGACTAAATCACCCTATGCTGTTAAGATTCTCGAAAAGGATTCGCTGTATGTAGCAGCGGAAAAAATTCTTTCTTACCAGAAACTGGATTCTACAAAGGTTAAAAAGAGTTATTTAAGAGCTTTCAGGAAAGGCCGTTTCTATAAGTCGAATGCTCAGGGAAGGGCTGATTCACTGGCATTCAATGAAACAGATGGAATTCTTCATATGTATACAGAGCCGATCCTCTGGAGTGGGGAAAAGCAGGTTACCGGTGACAAAATAGAAGCTTATTTTAATAATGAGACACAAAATATAGATTCTTTAAAAGTTATAGGAAATGCTTTTGCCATTACCAAAGCGGATTCATTGAATATGAAAGATGAATTTAATCAGGTTAAAGGAAAACTGATGACTGTCTATTATCAGAACAATGATATTAAGGAGGCTAAAGTTATTGGAAATGCACAGGCTATTAATTACGTGGATGATGTAGATGAGAAAACTAAAAAGAACGAAAGAATAGGACTTACTTTAACTTCTTGCGGAATTATAGGGGCTTTATTTGAAGAAAGAGTATTGCAGATTATCTCTTGTAGTATTGGAGCAACCTCAGATACCTATCCGATGAGCAAGATAGAGCCTTCTAAAAGGAAGTTTCCGGATTTTAACTGGAATACAAAAGACAGGATCCGGAAATGGCAAGATATTTTGGTAGACAGTCCTAATTACGAAGAAATACAGTACGAAACAGATAATACACTCTATAATCAGGCTCAGGAAGCTATAGAAAAAGAACGCGCTAAAGAAGAGGCTAAAAAACCTAAGCGGGTAAGAAAATAAAGTGATCTAAATCTGATCTTCGACTTGTTATCTAAATTTTCGCGAAATGGAGATTAAAAATGATTTTTACATTTATCAGGCGCAGACTACAATGTTCGCTTCTGGTTTTGAAGTAGAAAGAGCAGAAGGAAGTTATATTTACGGAACAGATGGAAAAGCCTATCTTGATTTCGTAGCTGGCGTTTCTGCAAATACCTTGGGACATTCCCATCCAAAAGTAGTTAATGCAATAAAAGAACAGGCGGATAAATATCTTCATGTGATGGTATATGGAGAATACGCTCAGGAAAAGCCTGTGGCTTTATGTAAGCTCTTGGCAGAAGCTACCCCGGATCCTTTAGAGATCACCTATTTGGTGAACAGTGGAGCAGAAGCGATTGACGGAAGTTTAAAACTGGCTAAAAGATATACCGGAAGAGAAGAGATAGTTTCCTTTAAAGATTCTTACCATGGAAATACCCATGGTGCACTCAGTGTGTCAGGAAATGAAACACATAAAAGAGAATTTCGTCCTCTTTTACCAATGGTTACCTTCATTGAATTTAATAATGAAAATGAATTCGATAAAATTACAGAAAAAACAGCTTGTGTAATTATGGAAACCATTCAGGGGGCTGCAGGATTCTTAGTTCCGAATGACGACTATCTTAAAAAACTGAAGAAAAGGTGTGAAGAAGTGGGTGCTTTGCTTATTTTGGATGAAATTCAGCCGGGTTTTGGAAGAACAGGAAAGTTATTTTCCTTTGAACACTATGGGATTGTTCCTGATATTCTTGTGATGGGAAAAGGAATGGGAGGTGGAGTTCCGGTAGGAGCATTTATGAGCTCTAAAGAAATTATGAATTCACTATCTCATTCTCCAAAATTGGGACATATCACCACTTTCGGAGGAAATCCTCTTATTGCAGCCTCAAGTTATGCTACTTTAAAAGAAGTGCTGGACAGCGGATTGATGGATGTGGTAAAAGAAAAAGAAGATCTGTTCCGGGAACTTCTTGTACATCCTAAAATTAAAAACATTAATGGTAAAGGGCTAATGCTTGCTGTTAATCTGGGGACACCCGAATATACAATAGAAGTTGCTAAAAAATGTATGGAAAGAGGATTAATTGTTTTCTGGCAGCTCTACAAAAATGAATACATGAGGATTTCTCCACCGTTAACAATCTCGCATGAAGAAATACAGAAAGGATGTCAGATTATCCTGGATATTCTCAACGAAAATTAAGTAAAAAATCTCCTTATTTATAAGGAGATTTTTTTATGGAATTGAATAAATTTTACCCTAAAAATGGATATTTAGAATAGATTTGAAAACTCTGATAAATATCATACAGAATAAGTAAAATAATAAATACATTTTTGTGTAATAAAAAAATTAATTTATATATTGCGGGACGTTAAAAACAAAGATTATATGGCGAAACATAAAGTCCATTACGAATTCCCAATGCATTGTCTTTCAGAGATTTTGTATGAATATTTGGCGACGGCTGAGGGATTGTCTGAATGGTTTGCGGATGAGGTAATTGAGAAAGGTGATGATTTCTATTTTAGTTGGGGTGGAGGACCTGCCGAAAGAGCAACTTTAATCAGATACAAGCCTGAGGGTTTCGTGCGTTTCAGATGGGAAGAAGACGAAGGAACAAAAAACTTCTTTGAAATGACAATCGTTATAGATGATATTACTGAAGATTTATCCCTGAATATTACAGATTTCTGTGAAGAAGGAGATGAAGAAGAAAATGCAATGTACTGGGAGAATCTTATAGAAAATCTCAGAATAAAATTAGGTGCAGCTTAATCCTTAGGCTGTAGTAATACTATTAAAACTGATGAACGATTTATCGTTCATTATTTTTTTATAAAAAATCATTCAACATTGGAAAATCAATATTTTACATCAGAAGAGTTAAAATTTAGAAACAGAGCATTCCTTTCGGGGGACGCCGTAAAGGTTTCATTCTTTATAAGAAACTCAGGTCTTATCATGGATGAAGAATGCTATTTTTTCTTAATGGCTTCTATGAGAAAAATGAGAATGAATATTCCGTTGACTTATACGCTTGAATTTTTTCAGACCCTTTTTCAAAAAAATGTTATAGAAGATAATGGCATAAAGAATGGAATTGTTAATTTTCTGGTTTTTAGGAACTCAGATGAATTGACGTTGGCAAAATCTTCCGTTTCTTACTTTTATGAAGTGAAGGAATTACCTGATGTATTATCTGTTCATGAAAGACCTTTAGAACTTGATTTAATCAAAGAAATCAACGTCAATAATAATTTATTGAGTAATATAAAAGTTCACTGCCCTGAAAATATTTATGGAGAGATCTATGCTCAGGAAAATGATCTGGATGATGTTATTTTACTGAATCCTCATAAAAGAATTGCCAGAACCACATCAGGAAATCTTTTATTTTTAGAGGGGAATAGTATTAAGATTCCCAAGCAGGCGGAAGGAGCTTACATATCTCCTTTAATGGAAAATTTTGTTACTTATCTTCATAAAAATAACCTGGCAGATATTCAGGAACATGAAATTATTGCATTCGAATCTCAGAAGGCTGAAGAAATTTTAATGATTTCTGATGAGAAAGGCATATTTTGTGTAGGAAAGATTAGGAATAAGACTTTTGAAACATCCCGGTTTCTACAATTAGTAGAAGGCTGGAAAGAAAGTTTTTAAAAAATGAAAATTGACAAACCCGGTAAACAACAAAGTTCTAAAGTCCTTTACCGGGTTTTATTCTGAATAAATCAGAAGTTGTTATTTTATAA
>NZ_JALAHD010000280.1 GCF_022712095.1 Chryseobacterium sp.
AATATCTAAGACATTTATAAACTTAATTCCTTTACCATATTGTTCTTTTGAAGCATTAATTCCATTCTTAAACTCCAATAAATCCCCCAACTTCTTCGTTTGCCACTCTCCTTCAAAGCCCGGAAATCTCAAAGGGGGAACGTTACCTACTTTTAATTTTTTATTTTCCATCTCGATGACTTAATTTTCGTTAGTAAAAACATTAAGGATTTAAAAAATTAAAAACCAATTCCCAATTCTTTCAAATACATATTAATCTCCTTATCCAACTCATCTCGTTTCTCTTCCAAAGATTTGATTTCCTGCATCACTGCCTGAATATCGATTTCGGGTTCTGGTTCAAAAGTATCAACATAACGAGGAATGTTGAGGTTAAAATCATTCTCCTTTATCTCTTCAAAACTGGCTATATAGGCGAATCTTTCTTCAACAATTCCTGTTTCCATTGCCTGATCATGAAACTGCGTGAAAATATCTGTAATATGCTGAATGTGTTTTTCCCCTAAGGAATTTTGATTTTTTCCCGGTACAAAATCTTTGCTGGCATCAATAAACAGTACTTTCTCTTTGTTTACTTTTTGCTTGTTGAAAATAAGAATAGCAGCCGGAATACTTGTGCCAAAAAACAAATTGGAAGGTAAGCCTATCACTGCTTCAATCAAATCTTCTTCAATCGTTTTAGTGCGAATTTTTCCTTCAGCAGCTCCTCTAAATAATACACCATGTGGTACAACCACACCTGCTTTACCAGTATTATTCAATGATTCTATCATATGTGAAATGAAAGCCCAATCTCCTTTAGATTTTGGTGGCAAACCTCTCCAGAAACGATTATAAGAGTCACTTGCCAAATCATCTGCTCCCCATTTATCCAATGAAAAAGGAGGGTTGGCTACTACCGTATCGAACAACATTAAAGCATCTCCTTCCTTGTGCTTTGGGTTTCTCAACGTATCTCCCCAACGTATCACAGCACTATCATAGCCATGCAGATACATATTCATTACAGCCAATGCCCAAGTACTACCATTTGCTTCTTGTCCATATAGCGAAAAGTTATTATCACCCACCTGTCGTCCTGCTTTGATTAAAAGAGAGCCTGAACCACAAGTAGGATCATAAATACGTGAACCTGGTTTAGATTTGGTCAACTTAGCCAATAATGTAGAAACTTCTGCCGGGGTAAAGAATTCTCCTGCTTTTTTCCCTGAATCAGATGCAAAATTAGCTATCAAAAATTCATATGCTCCTCCAATGACATCGTTATTCTCTAAATGAGAAGAAGAAAGATTTAAAGAATAAAAATCGTTCAACAAATTACGTAATCTGGTTATTTTACCTTTTGCGTCTCCCAAATTAGAACTGTTAAAATCAATATTTCTAAAAATATTAGATCCATCATGACCGCCTAATTTTTCTCTGTTTGCTTCTTCCAATTCCGCTAAAGCATGATTGATCATTTCCCCAATCTTTGGATTGTTACGGTTTTCATATAAAAAATAAAAGCTTGATTCTTCAGGAACTATAAAACGTTCTCGCTCCAATGCTCTTTTTACACGTTCTTCGTTGCCTTCATATCTTTTGGCATATTCTTCTTTTTTCTCATTGTACACATCGGTTACATACTTTAGAAATAACATGGTGAGTATGTAATCTTTATATTGAGAAGGATCGATTGTACCACGAAATGTGTCACAAGCTTTCCATACGGTATTGTTTATATCTTTTTGACTTACTTTAGTACTCATTTTGTAGTTTTTTATAAGTTACTGTATTGATTAAATTTTCTTTAAGAGTGATTAACTCCTTTTGAATAACAACTTGTTCTTTTTTTAAGAAATCTAATTTTACGATCTGCTTTTGCGTCTCTAAATTAGGAATAATAATTTCCAAGTCTCCTAATTCTTGTTTTGTGATCGAGGGTATATTTTGGGTCGTCATTTTAGAAGCAAATACTTTTAATGTTTCAGGATGATTCAGATACCAAACCAAGAATTCAGGTAAAATAAGATCATTTTGAATAGTTAAAACCAGAAAAGAAGCACTGGCAATAGTAAATGAATATTCATTACGGAATAAGGTGGCAAAAAAGCGTCTTCCTTTGGCATTGAATAAAACCTCGTTATATTGTAAGAAATTTTTTTCGATAGCCGGCTTTATCAAAACGTTAGCTTCAAGATCATTTCTTAAATTCCCACCATCATCATAATCAGAAGTTCCAACCATTCTAACATAGGCATCGGTCAGTTGCTTTTCATCATTGTTAACGGTTTTAGGAACCACCATTCCCGACCTTATATTAACAATTTCTGATAATTTAAACTTTTTGTTCATTTCTTTATTTTTAAACAAGCTCTCCGTTCTGTAAAAGAACAGAGAACTTGAAAATTAAAATCAATTATGAAGATATTCGGGACCTAACCAAACTTTATATTCCAAATACTTGTCATAATAATATATCCATTCGGGTATCCACGGAATTACTTCGACTAACTCAAGGTAAGGTTTACCTTTTAAATCAAACACTGGATGATATAAACAAAGTGAACCATCACCGTTAAAATGTGTATCCGCACATTTTATGAGGTTTTTAGTTTCTACCATTACCCTTTCAAATCTATTAGGAAAAAATGGAGAACATAGCAGTTTAAAATGATATTTTCTATGATTCAATTCCAATGTGCCTTTTCCTTCCAGTAATTTCCCTTTAACCTGAAAAGATAACCAATTGAATTCTTTTTCACATTCAATCATCGTTTTATACAAAAAGCCCATCCAGTATTTTTGAGCACGCTCTTTAGGATTCAGCATAAAATCCATGACTTCCATTTTTTACACCTGATGAGGTATTAATTTGACCACTTGAGTCTGTGTAAGCTGTTCCAGAAAGCAATGCGGTTAGTTGAGGAATCCCTTTAAAACTTTCTTCAAGCTTGACCAAAGTTTGGATGTTTTGTTTGTAATATCCGTTTCCAAATAAATCTTTGTAATTCTGCTCATTGGTAGAGTTGGATAAAAACGTACTGACCTTTCTCTCTAAATCTGTTACAAACCCTACATAACTATCGTAATGTTTATCAGTCCATGAATCAGTAAAATTTTCACGTTTATCTTTATCTGGATACAAATCTATTGGATTGTAAACCTGAAATCGAATTCCTTTATACTTATAATTGTCGGCAAAACTTTTCATCTTTGTCATCGCATTTTTAAGTGCTGCTTGAATTGATAACTCTTCGTCATAGCTCTGAGCTAACAAGGTAGTTAAAACAATACTTGAAATAGCTGGAGTTTTAACTAAATCTTTATTTTCATAATACAAATCACGGTAACGTTTTATAATTTGCACCGTTCTTTGCAATGGAGATTTAACATATACATCTTTTGGCAAATCCTCAGTTTCTACTTTTGCTTCTGTAAGCACCACAAATCGTTCTGTAAGCATAAATTGAGATTTATGCTTTTCAGAAATATTTTTAAACCAAGCATCATACCCCTTTGGATCGGTGCGAGACCAATCCATTAAGGTTTTATCATTTGGTATCATCAATCTTGTGCTTTCTGAAGTGATTTTACATCCAGATAGAATATCCATATGAAAATCGCTATTATAGTTGATTCTAATGCAACGATTTTTCTTTTGAAGTAATGGTGAATAGGTTCCATGATTATCTAAGACACGGAAAACTTCGTCATAAATTTCTTTGGGTGTATGATTTAAATAAGAATCATCTAATTTTAAAACAATATCTAAATCGAATTCCTTACCTGGTAAAGGTTTAATAGTTGTTCCTATTAACAAAGAACCTTGTGCATACACATTAACTGTGTAATCTTTAAAAAATTCTTCATCTTTATCAAAAACATCATTTACTGCTTTATAAGCAGAAATCATCTGTTCTTTTCTGGTATCATCTAATTCTAAATTAGCCGCTGCAATAGCAAGTAATTCTTCCTTTTTAAATTCTTCTTCTTTGTATTTTGTATAATTATTTCTCATTGATTAAGTATTTTGTGTGTTCTCCAATTTTAGCAATTTGTTCTTCATGCTCAATTACTATTAATTTTTCAATTTCGCTGATGTCTACTACCATGAAATCACTACCTAATTTGCGAGGATTTTTTAAAAGTTTTTTCAGCTCTGCTTCTTGTTCCGGAGTTGGAAGAAACTCAACAATGTCATAAATTAAAACTTCATAACATTGATGAAAAGTACTGTAACCAAATACTTTCATCGTTTTTTGCACCTCTCTGAATGATTTGGAGTAAAAAATATCTTTATCAAATCCATGGTCTTTAATAAGCTCTTCGTTGAATTCACGGTCATAGGTTGTTTCACGGTTTTTTCTGGATTCAAACCATTTAATAACATTTAAAGCATATTTACCTTTCACTCGAAAACGTAAATCGTCTTTGCTAATATCATCCGATTTGATTCCCTTCGCTCCGCAATCTTCCTTATATCCCCATTTTTCAAATTCTGAAAAACCGTTATTTTTTTTGTAAACACCACCTATAGGTTGTAGTTGGTCTTTAATACGGTGACCACGAACTAACAAAAACTTAGAAGTACCAGGAATTTTAATTCTGATTAAATAACTGATAGAAAATCGAACATCCTCATTTTTTATCTTTGTAAAATTGGACTGTAAATAGGTATAAATTTGATTTTTGTTATCTAGCAACGATTCTGTTGCTTTTTTTATGATAACCTTACCAGCAGCCATACCTAAAGCTGCTAAAACTGTGTTTGCTGCCATTAGCTTAGATTTAAATATTTATAAAAATTGCTTAATAGGGCATTATAACCAATGAAAACTTGTGTATATACATATTAATACATAGTTTTGCAAAACGAAAACAGACTATAATACTCTAAAACCATAATGAGGTGACTAGCCTCAGGTGATGTATTGTTAAGCGCAATACGGGGATTTTATAAGTCAAACATCAAAAATATCTTAAAACCAAATCTATGTGCAGTAGAAT
>NZ_JALAHD010000281.1 GCF_022712095.1 Chryseobacterium sp.
AATTTCAAATTTCCGTAAAAGTATTTGTTTTAATCGGAAAAATAACTACATTTAAATACCAAATATTAATAAAATATGCGTAAGAACACTAAATCCCAAAAAAGATTTAAAGTTAGAGTAAAAATAGCTCCAAAAAGAGTACAAAAGAAACATTGATTTTCAGAGTGAACATTCACCTCCTGAAAGTCAATTTTTCTTTTTAAACAAAGAATATTTTACTGAATTAAATCCTATCTCCTTAGATCGTACAGCCTAAGGCATGATCATTACCCTCCTGAATTTGGAAACGCCATTTTTCCAAAAAAGTAATCATCACCAAAAAATCTCCTTATCATACCAACTAGTCCAAAAACTCAATATTCCTCTTTAATCCGGCAAACTTAGTTCTTTTAACAGGTGATTTTCTGAAAATCTCAGAGAATAATTCCTGAGTAAGCTCTTTCCATTCTCTTTTTTTGAAATTCCTAAGATAATCATTAGGCTGAAATCTGCTTTGAAGATGGGGAGCCGAGAAACGGTTCCACGGACATACATCCTGGCAAATATCACAACCGAACATCCAGTCCTGCATTTTATCCTTAAAATAATCAGGAATGTCATTTTTAAGCTCTATGGTAGCATAAGAAATACATTTGCTTCCGTCAATAATTTTATCCGAAACAATAGCATCTGTAGGACAAGCTTCAATACATTTTCTACAGGTACCGCAATGATCGGTAGTTTGATAATCTTCTATAAGCTCCAGATCACAAATGATCTCTGCCAAAAAATAAAATGATCCACTCTTTTTGGTAATAAGGTTAGCATTTTTACCTACCCAGCCTATGCCCGATTTTCTGGCCCAGCTTCTTTCCAAAACCGGTGCGGAATCCACAAATATCCGAAACTGAAAATCTCCGATCTCTTCCTGCAATTCAGTTACGAGCTCACGAAGAATTTCTTTAATTACTTCATGATAATCTTCTGCATAGGCATATTTAGAAATTTTAAAGTTTTCCAGAACGGAAATCTTTTCTTCAGGAAAATAATTATAAGAAAGCGAAATCACAGATTTAGAACCTTCCACCAATAATCTGGGATCTAATCTTTTATCAAAATAATTCTCCATATATTTCATTTCCCCATGGAAATTATTTTTGAGCCATTTTTCTAAATGCGGAGCATCTTCTTCCAAAAAATCAGCTTTAGATATGCCACAATCCTGAAACCCAAAACGTTTTGCCTTGGATTTGATCAATTGAGAATATTTTTCAGCTTTTGAATTCATGATTTCGCATTGCAAAACTAAGATTATTTTATAAATTTGTTGAAATTCGGACATCTGAAATCGTTCATGTCTCCGTTTAATCATTTTAACTTTAAACAATTTTACAATTATGCCGTTAGCAGAAGTAATACAATCAGGAAACTATCAGTTAATAGACGTTCGTGAACCCATGGAACTGGAAATGGACGGTAATATAGAAGGGGCAAAAAATATTCCGCTAGGTGAAGTAGAGGAAAGAAAGGATGAGATTCTTTCTATTGAAAAGCCTGTTATCTTATTTTGCAGAAGTGGAAACAGAAGTGGAAAAGCATTGGAATATCTTACTTCCCAAGGTCTGGAAAATGGCTATAACGGAGGTGGATGGGCCGAGCTTAAGGCTACCATAGAATCAAACAAGGGAACTTTTTAAGGTTCCTTTTTTATTTGATTCAATACCATATCAAAATTTTCTTCAGAAACTTAAATATTTATACGTTTTTGTACTACTTTAGTACTTTATTTTCAATATATTTTGATGGAAAATTTAAAAAAGAGATATGTAAAAGCCTGTCTTCCTCTTATAAAAGATCAAAGTCTTATTGAAAGTCATTGGTTAGAGATTGAAACCCAATACTCTGAAAAGAGCAGACATTATCATGACCTAAAACACCTTGAGAATATGTTTGCAGAACTGGAAACCGTCAAAAATAGCATACAGAATTTTTCTGATCTTTCATTTTCTGTTTTTTATCATGACATTATTTATGATGCTTCGTCTAAAGTAAATGAAGAAAAAAGTGCTGAATTAGCCAAGAACAGATTGAACCAATTATCTGTCAGTAACGAATCAATAGAAAGAATATTTCAGCAAATCATAGCGACAAAGGCTCATCAAAAATCTGATGATCATGATACAAATTATCTTCTGGATGCGGATCTTTCGGTTTTAGGAAAAGATAAAGCGGTTTATTTACACTATACTCAAAAGATCAGAAAAGAATACACTATTTACCCTAACTTTCTATATAAACCAGGCAGAAAAAAAGTTCTCCAGCATTTTTTACAACTGGAAACTATTTTTAAAACTGAATATTTTCAGAAACAATACGAAGAACAAGCCAGAAGAAATATTAAAATGGAAATTAACCTTTATAGTATCAATAAATTCTTTTGCTCTTTTAAAAAACAAATCCGGAACTTCTTTATGGGGAGTATGCCCTGCATCGGGAATAATATATTTTTCAGTTTTTCCGCTTACCTGTGATAAAGTTTTTTCTAACTGATCCAATGTACCATACTCATCAGCTTCTCCCTGAATGAATAAAAGAGGACATCTGACGCCTTTGAGAAGATATTCAACATTCCATTGTCTGTAATCATCTCTTGTCCAGGTTTCTGTCCAGGCTTTAAAAAGCATTTCTACTTTATCACCATGGTATTTCTTTAATCTATCTGACAAATTAGTCGTTTTATAAGCTTCCCAGGCTTCATAAATCCCTTTTAACGTAACATCTTCCACAAAGATATGCCCAGCCTCACAAATCACTGCTTTTACCTTTTCGGGATATTTGCTTGCAGTGATCAGAGCAATGGTTCCTCCATCACTATGACCCAATAATATAGCATTGTGAATATTCAGAACATTCAGAAGATCATTCAATGCATCTGATTCGAGTTCCATATAATTGGTAGGTCTTATGGAAGTGGGCATAGGATCAGATTTTCCATATCCTAAGCGGTCATACACTAAAACATTACATTCCGTTGCCTCTGAGAGCTTTGACGGTAAATCCCTCCAAAGTTGTACACACCCTAAGGAATCATGTAAAAATACTATGGTAGGTTTATTTTCAAATGAATTATTATATTCTATATAGAGATCATGTCCTTTTACATTGACTAATTTATTCTGCACCATCAGAGTATAGTTTCATTAGAAATTAGGCATATGGGTATTTTCAAATTCTTTCAATAAATGTTCAAAGACTGTTTTCACGGGAAGAATATCATCAATTAAGGCTGAAACTTGTCCTATCTCAAGTTCTCCTTCTTCCATATCTCCTTCAAACATACCCTTTTTCGCTCTGGCTCTTCCCAAAGCCGCTGCTAAAGCCTCAGCATCTCGACCTGATTGATAAACCGTTTCCAGTTCACTAAAAAACTTATTCTTCACCATCCTTACCGGGGCAAGTTCCTTTAGAGTAAGATGGGTATCTCCTTCCTTAAGCTCAGTTATTTTATGTTTCCAATTCTCGTGCGCACTGGCTTCTTCGGTTGCTGCAAAACGGGAACCTATCTGAACTCCGTCCGCTCCTAATACCATAGCCGCCTTTATCTGGGAACCTAAAGCTATTCCTCCTGCAGCTATCAGAGGTTTTGAGGTATGTTTTTTAACGTTAGGAATCAAACAAAAGGTTGTCGTTTCATCTCTCCCATTATGGCCTCCGGCTTCAAAACCTTCAGCCACAATAGCATCAACACCCGCATCTTCACATTTTACAGCAAATTTTGTAGAGGAAACCACATGGGCTACTTTCAACCCTTCTTTTTGTAAAGTCTCAGTATAAGTTTTAGGGTTTCCGGCAGAAGTAAAAACAATCTTAACTCCTTCTTCTAAAATAATCTGTATCACCTCATCCATATTTGGATAGAGCATAGGAACATTGACACCAAAAGGCTTATCAGTAGCTTTTTTACATTTTTGTATATTCTCTCTTAAAATATCAGGATACATACTTCCTGCGCCTATTAATCCTAATCCTCCGCAATTAGAAACCGCCGAAGCCAGCTTCCAGCCTGAATGCCATATCATTCCTGCCTGAATAATGGGATACTGTATATTAAAAAGCTGTATTATTCTATTTTGGTTTTCCTGCATTGCTGTAAATTTTTTAGCGGTATTAAAATCTATGAAACTACTCATGCGTAAATTTACTTAAAAACAACGATTAACAAAGAGAAACGAATATTCTTTTTAATAAAAAAACCTTCAGAAATCTGAAGGTTTTCAATTTATTTTTTTACGGATTCTTTTTTCCAATTAGCTTTAAAATTACAATTATCATAGCGTCCGTCTATGGAAATGAAAGTAGTGGGTAATTTAGAATTAACAAACTTCTCTATCATTTCATTTTTCTTTTTATTAAGAGCCATCTGCTTAATTCTGTCGTAATCCGTTTCCAGTGTAATCTGATGAGAAGGAATCACTTCTTCTATTTTAATAATCTTAACAACCTTTCTTCTATTATCTTCATCATCAAATGCAGTTGTTATATCTCCTTTATTCAGACCAGCCAACTCGTAAGAAATAGATCCGGGAATACTTTCTCTTTCTATTTTATCAGAACCGTCTGCCCCCGGAATAATTCCCGCATTAAACTTAGTTCTTTTATCATCTGAAAATCTGAATGCTGCATCTTTAAAAGTCATTTTCTCAGCAAGAATTAATCCTCTTATGCTGTCCAATTTAGCTTTAGCTGTCTTTACTTCATCTTCTGTAGGAGTAGCTTTTAAAAGAATATGTCTGGCATCATACATTTTACCTGATTTCTTTATCAGCTGGATAATATGGTAACCGAATTCCGATTCTACAGGATCAGAGATCTCACCTTCCTGAAGGTTTAGAGCAGCAGCTTCAAATGGTTTAACCATCTGTCCTTTTGCTATGTTCTTATACAAACCTCCATTGGCTGCGGAACCTTCATCTTCTGAATAGATTCTTGCCTGGCTTTCAAAGGTTTCTCCGTTTTTAATATCTTCCTTTATCTTTTTCAGCCTGTTGATAAGATCCTGTTTATGAGCTTCCGTTAATTTAGGATACATCATAATCTGAGCTAAAGTAACTTCATCTTTCACTTCCGGCAACTGCATTTTATACAGGTTATAAAAGTCTGTCACTTCATTAGGAGTAACGTCAGCTTTTTCAGTAATTCTCTGATATTTTGACTGCCCGTAATAAGTATCTGTGTCTATCTTTTCGATAGCATTCTTCATCTCATATCCGTTTCTGAATTTATAAGCTGCTAACATGGTTTTCTCATCAGGAAACTGTGAAAGAAGCTGGCGATATTTTGCATCCGCTTGTTCTTTAATTGCCGCAGAACGGTTTTCAATCATAGTATCTTTCTTTGCTTCGTATACTAGAAGTTTATTGTTGATCAAATTTTCCAGAAACTCACATTTATCTGTATTAGAAGCTCCCTGTTGCTTTGCATAATTCATCTGTTCATCTACATCCGATTCCAAAACAATCTCATCACCAATTACAGCTGCAATTCCGTCTACAAGCTGTCCCGGCTTCAATTGAGCCTTAGCCTGTACGGAAAACAACATTACGAATACTCCCAGAAGAAAAGTGATTCTTATTCTATTTATCATTTCAATATTTTAAACAAGTTGCAAATTTAGAATTCTTCACGAATTACACTCAATTTTTTATTATAAATATTTCTTAAAAAGCTATATTTACTGTAGTTCCACATCGAAAGTCGTAAGTTCTTTGAATTGTCGTAATCTGCTGAACATATCGGATTCCGTTACTTCCTGGATTCTCTCTGTACCGAATTTTTCCACTGTAAAAGATGCCATTGCAGAAGCTACAATCAATGCAGATTTCATCGTTTCAAAATCAAATTTCCCTTTCTTAGCTAAATAAGCAGCAAAACCTCCGGCAAATGTATCTCCGGCTCCTGTAGGATCAAAAACATCTTCTAATGGAAGCGCAGGAATTGCAAATACTTTATTATCATGGAAAAGCAGCGCTCCATGTTCTCCTTTTTTGATGATAACAAATTTAGGTCCCATTGCATGAATCTTTTTCGCAGCTTTTACCAGCGAATATTCTCCGGAAAGCTGTCTTGCCTCTTCATCATTGATTGTAATCACATCCGATTTTGCAATCATTTCCATCAGAATATCCCAAGCACTGTCCATCCAGAAATTCATTGTATCCAGAATTACAAGCTTAGGTTTTTTATTCATTTTTTCAAGTACTGAAAGTTGAACTCCGGGATGTAGATTTCCCAGTAGTAAAATCTCAGAATCCTGCATTGAATCAGGAATTTTAGGATCAAAATTCTCCAGGACATTTACCTCTGTCACTAAAGTATCCCTGGTATTCAGATCATTATGATATTTACCTGACCAAAAAAAGGTTTTTCCGTCTTTTACAATTTCTATTCCTTCTATATTTACATTTCTATCTGTCAGCATATCAAGATATTCCTGAGGGAAGTCACCTCCCACCACTGAAACGATTCCTGACTCTACTCCTAAAATAGATGAAGTAATTCCAATAAAAGTGGCTGCACCTCCTAAGATCTTATCTGTTTTACCGAACGGGGTTTCAATTGCATCAAATGCAACACTTCCTACAACTAAAAGTTTCATATATTTTTCAATGTATTTTTTAAATTCTTATTTTTTCCATTCAAAGGTGTCAAGCAGGTGTTTCATATCTTTTTTAATATAATCTACTGCAGGAGCCAGTGAATCAGGTTTAGGTCTTGTATTAAAGTATAAATAGGCAGTTACAAAATGTTTCGAACTGTCTGTAATGTAAAATTGAAGATTGGAAGCACTTTGTCCTTTCAGTTCATAGAAATTTCCATAGACTTTCTTTTCAGGATACTCAAAAGATTTGGTATCTATGGAACTTGCTTTAATCGTATGTTCATACACCATTTTTTCAGCTTCTTTAATATGATCGGCAAAGTCATTCTGAATAGGATAATAGGTAATGAAAACTTTAGCTTTCATTGTGGGATAATTCAGGTAATACCAGCATGGACGTTTAGCATCCGTAATTTTAGCAAAATCTGAATATTCAAAGCCATAAGAACAATTAGGATCAAATTTTTGATATTTAGCAGCAGGATACTCCAAACGCAGTTCACCATAAGGCTTTGGAATAGGATCTTTTCCGCACGATATCAGTAATAAGGATACAAAAATAAAAATGGCTTTTTTTATCATTTTGCAAAAGTACAAATTAGATTTCAGATTTCATGGGACAAATTTCAGTCATTCAATGTGTTTTGAATATAGTTTTCCAAGGGTTTAGGAAAAGACTTTTCTTGAGATTTCTTAAAATCCGTAACCAGATAACCCTCTTGTTTTTGAAAGTTTTCCCAGATTTCCGGAGAGTCTATTTCTATATCTGAAATACTAATCGTCAGATTTTTATGGGTAAGTTTATGGTGAACTGTTTTCTCTCCTTTATTAAACTCTTCCAATGCCTCAGGAATAGAAGCCGGAAATTCAAATAGTTTTTTCCATATAAAATCATCTTTTCTCTGCTGAATGAGGAATTGATTATTATGATGGACAAAATAATAAGTAAGATGAAGGTCTTCGGTTTTAATTTTCTTAGTCTTAACCGGAAATTCAGTGATTCTGTTCAGTGAAAAAGCCAGACAATATTCATTAAACGGACATTCTTCACAAAGTGGTTTTTTAGGCTTACAAATCTCTGACCCCAGATCCATCATAGCCTGATTAAAATCTCCCACATTATCGGGTAAAACCAATTGTGCTAACTCGGAGAAATATGTGAAAGCCCTGGAATTGGAAATATCAAAATCATCAGCAAAAACCCGGCTTAATACCCTGTAAAAATTACCATCCACTGCAGGAATTTTTCCATTAAAACAAATACTTACAACTGCTGCTGCCGTATACTTCCCTACTCCTTTTAACTTTAATATTTCATCATATTCGGAAGGAAAAATACCACCGTAATCATTCATTATCTGCCGGGCAGCCTTATGGATATTGATCGCTCTTGAATAATACCCTAATCCTTTCCAGTATAACAGCACTTCATCCTCTGTGGCATCAGCTAAAGTTTTTACATCCGGAAACCTTTTGATAAAATTATTATAGTGATTCAGTCCCTGATTAATTCTTGTCTGTTGGAAAACGATTTCACAAATCCATATTTTGTATGGATCTTTTGTTTGCCTGAACGGTAAGTCTCTTGAGTTTTCGCTATACCATTTCAAAAGTATATTCCCTAAATGAAGAAAATCAGATTTTTTATTGACTGTTTCCAATAAGCTTAATGTGTTTAAATTCCGGAGATTTTTTCTCGCTGCAAAGATAAGTTATTATTTTTCTTGATTATTAGCTGATGGTAAAGGATATACCGGAGCATTTTTCAGCCATTGGTATTTGATATTTTTTTCAGCAGCAATAAAACGATACCCTTTAAGTTTTTGTAAGAAGACATATAGAGAATCCTGAGGATTTTTTTTGATCTTCAGACGTTGGGTAGCAATAATTTCCATCGGAAAGCTGAGGAGGGAATCTTTTTCGGATTTCAGAATCTCGCTTGAATCAATTTTATAAATAAATATAGTATTTCCTCTTCCTGCCGAACTATCGACAAGCTTAATATTTGAAGTTCCCAATACGATCACACTTTCGTCATAAGCTTCATCTTCACTCATTACATAGGCATGATTTTCCTGATTTTCGCCTTTAAATAAATCTATCTTATATTCATCAGGACGTTGATATTTTTTTTCACATCCTGATAGCATGAAAATTACTGAAAGCGTCAGAAATGAATAGATCAATTTAGTTTTCATCATGTAAGTTATATAAGTATTAACAGAAAAACCGATGTATAATTGCATCGGTTTCTATAATTATAAGTTGATTTCGAATTAATCCTGAATGTATTCCGCATCCCATTCGTTCCCATCATCTCCTTTATGTCCGTCAAGTTTGATAACGAAACTCTTTGTAGGGAAATATGGAGTTAAACGAATGTCCAGCCATACTCTGTCTTTATTAACCTTATCCTGTTCAAAACGTACGATTTTGAACTTTTCAATCAGTTTGTCAGCTCCTTTGATTCCGTCTAAGAAAGCAACAATCTGTTTTCTCAGATCATCCTCATTTTTAGCACTCCAGTTTTCAAAAGCCCTTCTGTTAAGGAAGTCTAATAAAACTTTAGTTACATAATCGAACACACGAACTACCGAATAGGTCTGAAGTCCGATATTATCTCCTGTAAATAATGTTTTTGCAGAGAATGCCATGATCTTGCCATATTCATTAACCATAGGTACCAATCCCATTTTTTCTAACTGAGAAATTTCACTTTTCTTCAATTCGAATTTTACGGCGTCTACCTCGTTGATATTACCATGTTTCTTACCTGCAGCTACCTGAGACATTAAAGTCTTATGGATTTTTCCTGCCAGTGAAGTTGAAGGGGGTAATTCCACATTTTCTTCTTCTCCTACTTCTTCAGCTTTTCCGCGGCCTACCAGCCAGTTACAAGTCATAATTACATTACTTCTGTGTAATTCTCCTCCTGTAAGATTTGCAGAATGGAAAAGATCAACCACATCATCAGGCTTGTCAAGATTTGCAAAATCCGTAATCATCATTACTTTATTCTCATTACAGATTTTAGCCCATTTTTCCACCACTTTATTAGATCCGAGATACCCCGGAATAGCAAGTAGAGAATAGTTATCTCTAAGATCAAGACGATCGTAGTATTGTTTAAATTCTTCCGCAATAGCATCTATGAAAAGTGGATTATCCAAATCAGAAACCTGTTCTAAGCTGGCATTAACGATATTTACATTGTCCACTTTATCCAGTTCTGCATTTTTATAAAACTGAGCTACTGTTCTATAAGAAGTTTCGAGCTGACGAACTTCATCAAGCGTATTTTTAAGATTTTTCTTAAGGTTTTCTTCAGCCTGATTTGCTTTGCTTTTGCATGTGTCAGCCATTTTCTCAGCAGAATCATTGCTTTCTAAAAGTTTCACCCAAAGGTTTATTTTTTGAAGTAATTCTTTTCTTTCTTCTGATTTATTACCGTCATTAAGAAAGATTTCCTTTCTTGCTTTTCTTGTAGGATTCATGTTGGCGATACCATCCACAACGGATTCCACGAATCCGAATCCTCCTAGTTTGTTGAGTTCTGCTAGTGGATTACCTTTTGGTTGTCCTCCATGTTGCTGCTGACCTTGTTGTTGGTTTTCAGCTGCCTGTAATTTACTATCCATGATTAAGTAAAGTCTTTAAATTATTTTTCAAGTTCTTGTGCCACATCTTTTAATACTTCCACGAAAGCAGCTCTCGTTTGCTCATTCTCCAACATATTACGAAGAATCTTATTAGTCTTTAGCTGACGAACAATCTTGTTATATTGCTCCTGCTCTACACTAAGCTGTTGAAGATAAGCAGATTTCTGAGTAAGATTTTTTGGAGTGAAATCGGCAAGATTCTGAAAACGGAATTCTTCTTCTACTACGGTACCATCTTCCGTTTCGTGCTGTACGTTTACAGAAGGCTGGAAATGTTTGAAGACGTCATCCACTGTTTTTAAACCTGTTACAATTTCAGGGGTGTAAGGTTCATCAGTTGTAAGCTGGCTTACAATAAGTGATTTATTTTCCTGAATTTCCTGAATAGCTTCATTAGCGTCTACTTTTACCTCGTTTCCGCCAACACCATAATTAAACATTGCCATATTATTATTATTTTGAGATTTCTGGTTTTTATCGGAAAGTCCGTTATACTTCTTCGACGAATCGAAGAGCTGGCCAATCCAATGTTTAAAATTAAAAAAAAACTGTAACATACAAAATTTTGTCAAGATTTTTCTTGAATTATTTCTTTATATCCACCATGCCATCAGTGCAATGGGGATTAAAAACTCACTAATATATGAAAAAATAAATAATTTTTTTTTTCGCTTTACTCTTATATCGAATGAATGTTAAAATAAGAG
>NZ_JALAHD010000282.1 GCF_022712095.1 Chryseobacterium sp.
AATATTTACAAATACTACAATTATATAATAAACAAATCAATATTTCTTTTGTATTTTTTAAATGAAAACACATGTCTTTTTACCTGCACCACAATACTATACACCAATCCAAAGACTTATCATCCAACTCACTATCCATAGTCCATACAACACACCCATCGGGCCTTATCAATAATGCTTTCAATCCCAATTACTCTTTAGCCTTACCCGCAATAAGTAGTTGCATCCGGAATTTCCATAAGCTCACGAACAATTTCATTTAATGCGCGGGCTTCCGTAGTTGGCCTCATCAAAGCTACATGCGCTCGGGACCAGTCCAATACCTGTTCTCCTACAGGATGACGTTCTGAATGATAGGTATCCAATAAATTCTATTATTGCTATTTAACAGTTGTTGTGAGTTTCCAGAGAAAAGAACCCTCTCTTGATTTCTTATTTATATGTGTTTCTTTCATCAGTAATAATTGAAACACTCTTCCAACACTGGATGAAGCTGAGCTATAGGATGCTCAAATGTCCGGATTTCATTTTTACGGGATAACAATTCAAACAAACCTGATACCGCCCGGGGAAAGCATTCTGATTCCAATAACATCCAAATGATCTTATATATGAAAATCTACCGGCTGATTGAGAAGTCCAGTCATAAAAGGAGACGGAAGCATTTCTAAGCTTCCATTTTTAACAATACTATAGGAGCTTCCAAAATAAAAAATAATCTCTACATATCTCATCAGGAAGCACTTCAAAACAAAGTTTTGCTTCTTCAAAATCTATCTTAGTATGCCAAAAACACGCAATGATATCCTGAAGTTCCCCGGAAAGATGAAATTCCCGATGTTTACCTTCAAATCAATTCAATATGTTCATGAAAGTTCATTAAGCATCCAGATCGTACAGGAATAATGTCCTGTATTTCCTAACGGTCCGTCCAGCATTTTGAATCCCAATTTCTCGTAAGCTGAAACCGCAGCCTTAAGTTCGGGCATTGTTTCAAGATAAATATTCTTATAGCCGCAGGATTTAGCAAAATCTATACACTGTAACATCAGCTTCTTTCCTATTCCTTTCCCCCGACTGGAAGCTGACATGTACATTTTTACCAGCTCTACAGTATCTTCCGGTAAGCCATCTGTGGGATATATCCCTGCTCCACCCAAAACCTTTCCATTTTCCTCGGCTATAAAATAGGCAGCTTTCTTCCCCTGAAAGGACTCATACAAATGGTCTGTACTTTCATCAAAATAAGCTGTTCCGGGAATATTTAATCCAAATTCAGCCAAACTATTTCTGAGAATAGCAGCCATCTCTACATTGTCTTCAGGAGCAATTAATTTTATATTCATGTTTTTTGAACAGGCCCACACAGGTGAGCTCTAAAGAATTTTTTAATGATCATATTTTAATATCCGTTACTTAGACCTCCATCAAGCGGAATACTGGCTCCGGTGAGATAGGAAGCATATTCTGAGGCCAGAAAAGCAACGAGGTAAGCATATTCCTCAGGTTTACCCAATCTTTTCATAGGAATTTTATTTTCTCTTGCCTGCTTAATATCAGCCGGCGAAGTATTACTTCCCTGTGCTTCATTCTCGATCATCTGTTTAATACGTTCAGTATCAAAAAATCCCGTGAGAACATTATTAATGGTAATATTATGCTGCGCTACTTCATTAGACAATGTTTTCGACCAGGCCACAACAGCAGAACGGATTGAGTTTGAAAGCACTAAATTAGCAATCGGCTCTTTAACAGATAATGAAGAAACATTGATAATACGTCCATATTTTTGTTTTATCATATGAGGCAATGCCAGCAGAGAAGTTTCACAAGTGGTTTTAAAAAGCAGGTCAAAGGCGCTTTGATAAGCTTCCGTTTCCTTTTCCAAGGCTAATCCAGTGGCCGGACCATTAGTATTGTTAACGAGAATATCTACTGTATGATTTTTAAAATATTCTGAGATAATAGATTTATAATTCTCAAAATCTGAATAATCGGCAACTATATATTGATGATTCTGTCCTTCGGCTATGACTGGTAATAAAGATATGAAATTCATTAGTTTGGCTTCATTGCGAGCTATGACTGTAACATTGGCTCCACATTGAGCAAGTTCTGTAGCAACAGCTGCACCTATACCTTGCGTAGCAGCTCCTACCAAAGCATTTTTTGAGATAAGATTGATCTTCATTTTATTCGATAAGTAATTAAGTATAAATGTACAAAAAATAGTATTCCAACATTGGTTCCTTACTTCATTTATTCCTAAAGCATTTATATTATTCAAAGCTATAAGCTTATATATTTACAAATCACTCACCCTAAAAAAAAGTTTATTTATCTCTCGATTTAGTCCATTCACATTATTTTTTTTAAAATCATCCGATAAGCCCTCTAATTTTATAAAAAAAGAAAGAATGAGACCTTTTTTAATTATATGCAGAATATTCTTTTTAATCATTCCGGGTAGCATTTATTCCCAACAGAATGCAGGAAAAATATTTACCCTTAAAGAATTAATAAGTTATGCATTACAAAATCATAACAGCATAAAAAATGCGCATCTTAATGAGGATGTAACACACCTGACGGTAAAAATAAATCAAGCTGACTGGTGGTTTCCTAAGGCTAATATCACAGGTAGCTTTCAGGAATATCTACAACTCCCCACCAGCTTATCTCCTAATTTTTCTTCCGGAAATCTGGACGAAAGAATTACAGTAAGTAGCGCCAATAAATATTCATCCGGTGTTTATGGACAGATAGAACAATCTATTTTTAATCCAGACCAACTATATTCCATTAAATCGTCCAAGATCATGGCGTCGATGGCTGAAAAACAAACTACCCAAACTCAGATAGAGACCATTGAAAACACAATCAAAGCCTATTATTCTATTATGATGAGTAAGGAGTCTATCAGGCTGGCACAGTCGAATGTATCCCGTGCAGAAAAGGCCGTAAAGGATGCCCAAACGGCCTATAATGCAGGAACCGGCGAAAGGGTTGATCTCGACCGGCTAAAAGTTTCTTACAATAATAGCTCTAATGAACTTACTATAGCTCAAAGGGCATTAGATTACAATATGACTTTACTTCATTTTGCCATCGGAATGGACAGTAAGGAAGAACTTATTCTTGATGATACCTCAGCTACAATCAATCCGGAACTTTTGGTACTGGATTCTACAGCCATCAATGATCGTATAGAAAGAAAAATCCAACAAGACCAGATCGAAGCCAATTATATGGAAATGAAACGCCTTAAAAATGGAATTCTTCCTACTGTATCTGCTGCTATTAACTATGGTTACGATTTCATGGGTCAGGAATTCAATACATTATACAGCAACAGCGGCTTCAATTCCTCAGCTTTGATGCTTAATGTTACTATTCCTGTTTTCACAGGAACGGTAAGAAAAAAACAGATTGATCAGGCAAAATTAATTATTCAGCAGTCTGAAAATGAGCTAACTCTCTTAGATCAACAAATAGAAGTAGAACAGAAAGAAGCTCTTACGAATTATCATAATAATCTTGACACATGGAAAACTCAGGAAGAAAACCTGAAATTAACTACAGGCACCTATGAGCGGATTTCTCAACGCTATAACAATGGCATAGCTGACGGGCTTGATCTGGTAACAGCAGATAATGAACTAAAACTGGCACAAAACAGCTATCTGTCCTCTTATATCAATGCTCTGATCAGTATGGTTGATTACGAGGTATCAACAGGAGGAATAGCCAAGTGGATTAATAAATAACGATTATAAAGAATAAAGCAATGAAATTTACTCAGAGAATAAAATATTTCAGTCTCTTTACCACCCCTTTACTCCTGTGGTATTCGTGTGGTCAGAAAAAAGATGGGAATACAACCGAAAAAGCACCAACAGCTGTATCGGCATCCGTAGTGGAATCAGGAGAATTCAGTTATACAGAGGACTTTCCTGCAAAGCTGGTAGCCAATAGTGAAGTGTCCATTGTACCGGATGTAAGCGGATATGTCAAACAGATCAATTTTACAGAGGGTGCTTTAATACAAAAAGGACAGATTCTTTATACTATAGATAACAGCAGATACAAAGCAGCTTACGATCAGGCAGTAGCCAATCAGCGCCAAAGTGAAGCCCAGTTTGAATTTTTAAAAAGAGATGAAAACCGTTATCAATCTTTATTGAAGAATGATGCTATTTCCAAGCAGGCTTATGACAATTCCAGAACTGCCGTAAGAACTGCTGAAGCTTCACTTGCTGCTTTAAAAGCTGTAGTAAACAATGCTAAAACTGATCTTCAATATACCCAAATCAGGGCCAGTCAATCGGGAACGATTGGAATTTCCTCAGTTCGTGTAGGAGATGTGGTTACTGGTGGGCAGACCATTATGAACACTTTGGTAAGGGAAGACCCTATACTGGCGGAATTTTCAGTACCTGAACAGCGTTATATGGAATTTGTACAGCTAAAGCAACAGCAGTCTATGGCCAAACTGTCACTCCGCTTACCCGACGGAAATGTGTATCAGGAACAGGGAGAAATTGATATTATTGACAATAAGGTTGATGTATCAACGGGAAGTATTAGAGTTCGGGTTAAGTTTCCTAATCCTAATCATATTCTTAAATCCGGAATGAATGCTGTTATTTTTTATCAACGGACTACGGATCCCGGAACCCTCCGTATTCCTCTTACTTCCATCAAGGAAACTTTAGGAGAAACCAATGTATTTATTGTCAGTGACTCCAATAAAGCAGTAAGTAAAAAAATAACACCTATTAACAGAACTACGGAATACCTATTTGTAAAAGATGGAATAAAAGCAGGAGATAAAATTATCACAAGCAATATTCAATATTTACAGGCAGGTGAAGCTGTTCGAATAGATTCATCAAAAAAGTAATTCATCATGATTTCCAATATATTTATCAGTCGAAAAAATACAACCATTGTACTTTCCATCTTTATTCTGATTATAGGAGGAATATGTATGATGATCTTACCCATTTCCCAGCTCCCGGAAATTGCTCCACCTGTAGTGCAGGTCAGGGCTACCTATCCAGGAGCCACAGCACAGACAATAGAAGAGACTGTTATTACTCCTTTAGAAAACCAATTAAACGGAATTCCCGGGAGTATGTATATGACCTCAACTTCCAGTAACAACGGCTCCGCGAGTATCGATATCACCTTTGAACTCGGTACCAATCCTGATCTTGCAGCTGTTGAAGTGCAGAACCGGGTAAACCAAGCTACAGCTACTTTACCTACAGAAGTTACCAGAACCGGACTCACTATCAGGAAACGTTCAGGTGAAATGTTAATGGTAATCGGAATCTATTCACCTAATGAAACCCATGAAAAGTCTTTTCTGGATAATTATACTAATATTTATATTAAACCTGAATTATCAAGGGTGGTAGGAGTTGGTGACATCAGTAATTTCGGACAGGATTACAGTATGCGGGTATGGTTGAACCCTGAGAAGCTGGCTTCAATGGGAATTGCCACATCTGACGTTATTACAGCCATCGAATCTCAGAACATGCAGGTTTCCGCCGGGACTATAGGTTCTCCACCGGTATCAGGGAACCAGGCTTTTGAATACAATATTTCAATTAACGGACGGCTTGTAACTCAGGAAGAGTTTGGAGAAATTATCGTAGGAACAAATCCCGCCAACAATAGCATGGTCCGCCTGAAAGATATAGCCAAAATAGAATTGGGTTTGTTTAATTATGCCAATAATAACAGACCTATGGGAAAGGTAGGAAGCGGTGTTTCCATATGGCTAAATCCTGGAAGTAACGCTTTAGAAACCAGTGAAGCAATTATGAAGAGAATGGAGGAACTGTCGGCCTCATTTCCAGATGATGTAGAATGGATTGTACCTTATGAGACCAGCTCATTCGTTACTGCTGCTTTGGATGAAGTTGTTAAAACCTTTATTGAAGCTATGATATTGGTAGTTTTTGTAGTATTTGTATTTTTACAAAATTGGCGGGCTACCCTTATTCCGGTAATTGCCATTCCTCTATCTCTGATCGGAACATTCATCTTTTTTGAATTATTTGATTTTTCCATCAATACCTTAACTCTTTTTGGATTCCTGTTAGCTATCGGAATTGTAGTGGATGATGCTATCGTGGTAGTGGAAGCCGTACAGCATCATATCGATGCCAATAAGCTTAGTCCTCTTGATGCTACATTAAGGGCTATGCGGGAAGTACAGGCTCCGGTAATTGCCATGTCATTAATCCTGGCTGCTGTGTTTGTACCTGTTGCATTTTTGCCAGGAGTCAGTGGACAACTTTATAAACAGTTTGCTCTCACTATTGCTATTTCCGTTCTTATTTCGGCGATAGTGGCGCTTACACTCACTCCTGCTTTATGTACTCTTTTATTACGCCCATCTCAGGTAAAAAAGGACAGTAAGGGGATTAATAAAATATTTTATATGTTTAACCTTTGGTTTGCCAGAGTGACTCAACGTTATGGAATTCTGGTATCTAAACTATTAAGAAAGATCCCTGTAGTATTAATAGTACTTATTGCCAGCTTTTTTATGACCTATCTGATTTATAATAGAGTACCCACTACTTTCATTCCATCAGAGGATATGGGTGCTATTCTTGTATCGGTAGAATTACCGGAAGGAGCCTCATTAGAACGAACCAATAAAGTTATGGACCAGGTGGCAGATATTTTATCTAAGGATCCGGCGGTAAAAAGCTTTATGGCCTCTTCCGGACAAAATCTTGTAGGTGGTGGTTCTAAAAGTAGTGTGGGCACAAGTTTCACAGGATTGATTCCTTGGGAAGAACGTTATAAAAATGGAGATGATATGACTACCGTAACCGCCCGTCTCCAGCAAAAGTTCAATACCATTAAAGAAGCACGTATTATTCCGGTTCCCTCGCCCACCATAAGAGGATTAGGAAACTCGGGAGGATTTACCATCATGCTCCAGCAGAAATCGGGTGGAACTATTGAAGAATTCAATGCTATTGCCCAGCAGTTTCTGCAAGAAGCCGGAAAACGTAAGGAAATTCAAAGAGCTTATACCTTTTTTACCATACAAACTCCTGAAATAAGTGTTACTGTAGATCGGGATAAGGCTGAACAGATGAATGTTGCTCTTACTGATGTATTCAGTACTGTACAGACTTTCTTAGGATCTTCTTATGTCAATGATTTTACAAGTTATGCAAGAAACTTTAAAGTACTGGTACAGGCCGATTATCAATATAGAAAAGATATAAAGGATATTGGAAAATATTTTGTCCGTAACAGAACCGGCCAGATGATTCCACTGGAAACACTCATTACTTATCACACCAGAAATACAGCTTCTGTCATCAATCATTTCAATTTATACAGATCTATACAAATTGACGGATATGTAGCTGAAGGATACAGTAGTGGAGATGGTATTACCGCTTTGGAAGAAACAGCTAAAAAAACATTACCTACTGGTTATGATTATGAATGGGCTAACCTCTCCCGCCAGGAGATAGAAGCCGGTAATTCCTCTACTCTTATTTTCGGGCTGTCAATTCTTTTCGTATTCCTGCTATTGGTAGCCTTATATGAAAGCTGGTCAATCCCATTTTCAGTACTTCTTACAGTACCTATCGCAGCATTTGGTGCTATGTTTGCAATGCTGATTTCAGGACAGAATAATAGTGTTTATTCCCAAATAGGATTAATAACACTCATTGGTCTGGCGGCCAAAAATGCAATTCTGATAGTAGAATTTGCCAAAGAAAAGTTTGACAGTGGAATGTCATTAGCATCCGCTACTATTGGCGCTATAAAGCTAAGGTTCAGACCAATCCTGATGACCTCGTTTGCTTTTATTTTAGGAATCATCCCATTAACGATGTCCGAAGGTGCCGGAGCTGCTGCGAGGGTGAATGTAGGAGTTACGGTTTTAGGAGGTATGCTCGCAGCCACATTTATTGCTATATTTATAATACCTGTTTTGTTTGTTTTTATTACTAAATTAACTTATCGGAAAAAAGTAAAGAACTCACCTGAAAAAACAGAATAAATATCGCTATTTACCATGAAGAATATAAAAAAAGACATCCAAATTGTTTTACTGTTATTATTTTTATCGGGGTTTTCTACCTTCGGCAGAACGATAACAGGGACTATTGATATCTTTTTTCCGGAGGCTCTGTTTCATTTTTTTACATTTTTTATCACCTTGCTATTTATATGGTATTCATATCCCTGGATTGTTTCAAAGAATGAAACAGAAACAAATTCAGGGATAGGGATCAACTGGAAGTATAAAATATTCCGTATTATATCTCTTTATATTCTTTCTTCCATGTTGATGGCCATTTTAACTTATTTTCATCACCTGTTATACAAAGAGCCTCTGGAAATTCTCGTAGTACGAAACCTTATCGCCAACACCATCCATTTAGTTTTACTGACCTTTATAAGAAGTCTCATAGACAGCTATCTTTTAAAAGAGCGGGAAAACCAATGGCTAAAAGAGCAACAATTAAAGATTCAGCTTTCTGAACTTAAAAAACAGCTTAATCCCCATTTTTTATTTAACACATTAAATACTTTGTCGGGTCTTATCCGAAATAATCATCAAGAAGACTCCATCATGTTTATTGAAAATATGGCACTTGTCTACAGGTATGTTTTAAGCAGCGAACGTGAAGACCTGGTTCCACTATATATTGAGATCAATGCTGTAGAAGCTTATATTGATGTATTACATTACCGATACAAAAAAGCATTAAACATTGATATTGAGGAAAAAGAGAACAATAATAAAAATTCTCTGATTCCTCCTTTAACATTACAACTTTTAATAGAAAATGCAATCAAACATAATGTGATCACCATAGATGAGCCACTTAAAATCCATATCACTATAAATAAAGATGAGCTTACAATCAGCAATAACTATCAACCCAAAAAAGTAAATGAAGACTCTATGGGGATTGGCCTGGAAAATTTAAAATTACGGTATCAGATTTTAGCTAATCAATCTATAAAAGTAAATATAGACCAACAGTTTTTTATAGTCAGTCTCCCCCTACTTTAACAACTAAATAAACCAAAAATGAGAATATTAATTATAGAAGATGAATCCGCAGCCGTAGATACGTTAAAGCAGATTTTATATCATATAGATCCTGCAATCACTATATTAAAAGATATTCCCACCATAAAGAGTGCTACAGAATATCTGAAAAACAATACAGATATCGATCTTATTTTTCTGGATATTAATCTGGCTGATGGCAACAGCTTTGATATTTTTAAATCTGTCAAAGTGGATATTCCCATCATCTTTACCACAGCTTACAGCGAGTATGCACTTGAGGCTTTCAAGGTGCACAGCATTGATTACTTATTAAAACCGATCAGGGAAAGTGAGGTAAGACAAGCCTTACAAAAAAAAGAAAGCATGCTTAGCAAAAAACAGGTAATTGATTATCAAATACTTTCAGAGCTCATTAATGGTAAAGAAAATAAATACAAAAATACATTTCTGCTATATGTAAAAGACAAAATGATTCCTGTCCAAACAGAAAATATAGCTTATTTTTATCTTGAAAATGGAATTCTTAAGATCCTTACCCTGAAAGAAAAGCAATTATATATACTCTCCAATACTCTTGAAGAAATTGCCCAACTTATAGATCCAGCTCTGTTTTTCCGTATTAACAGACATATGATTATTTCAAGAAAGTGTATTGAATATGCAGAAACTTATTTCAGCGGGAGAATTTTACTTAAAATTACCCCGTGCCATACTCAGGAAAAAATTACCGTCAGCAAGGTAAGGGTATCTGAATTTAAGCAATGGCTGGAAACCCGCTGAAAATAATCAGGTAAATACTATATGCTATTTAAATTGAATTTTATCTTTCATAGCCTCCGAATCAGTTAGGAACTGTAATTTTCCTTTATCTGGCTGAATCAATTGTAAAGGATATAGAGTCGGATTATGTTTTCCATACAGCACTTCATTCAGTGCATGTTTTTTTGATGTTCCAAAAGCCACTACAAGAATAGATTCTGCTTTATTAATCAAAGGAGCAGTTAAGGTAATTCTGTACATATCCTGAGATTTGAGATAATAAGCAGCTACCCATTTTTCTTTTTCATTCAACACCTCTTCTCCGGGGAAAAGTGAGGCGGTATGGCCATCATCTCCCATTCCTAAAAGAATAAAGTCGAAACGACCTTCATTTCCAAGAACATTTTCAATCTGCATTTCATATTCTTTTGCCTGCGCTTCCGGAAGGATACCTTCTTTAAACATCGGAAAGATATAATCTTTATTTATCCCTACATGATTTAAAAGTGTTTCAAATGTCTTACCTGCATTATTCCTTTCGTCCGTAATAGGAACCCATCGTTCATCAACCCAAAAGAAATAAACATGATCCCATTGTATTTTTTCTGCATATTGTTGTGTTGCCAGCAATTTAAAAATAGCTTTAGGAGAAGAGCCTCCACTTAACGCCACCACAAAGCGTCCTCTTTTCTGGATAGCATTTATAGCATGTTCTACAAACAGATTGGCTGCTGTTTTATAAAGCTGCTCTAAATTATCCGATATTATGACATTCATTTTTAATATTTATTTTATATCCTGTAAATTCTCAATCCCAATCATGGCTTTTGCGCTCCAACAAAATATTTCCCGCCTGAGGTCCCCAACTTCCAGCTTCATAGTTCGGGAAGAACGGATTTTTATGAATAGCCCAATATTCCTGTATATTTTTTACCACATCCCAGGCTTCTTCCACCTGATCTGAACGCATAAATAAAGTAAGATCTCCTAAGAGAACATCCTGTAACAGTGTTTCATATGCTTCAGGACTGTCTTCCTGGCAGGAAAAATAATCAAATATCATTTCTACAGGCTTCAAAGCCAGTGTAAGCCCTGTTTTTTTTGTCATAAACTGCAATCTGATATCCATGAGAGGCTGAATATTTATGACAAGCTTGTTTGGCGAAAGATGATGTTGAGTTCCTGAAAAGGTAGAATTAGGAAGCGGCTTAAACTGTATTGTAATATAAGACTGTTTTTCCTTCATTCTCTTTCCTGTCCTCACATAAAAAGGAACCCCTTTCCATCGTGGATTATCTAAATAAAATTTGATCGCCACATAGGTCTCAGTATCAGAGTTCTCAGCAATTCCTTTTTCCTGACGATACCCTATTACTTCCTTTCCATCTACAATACCTTTTCCATATTGTCCCCGAACTACATAATGATCAACTTTTTCGACAGGAATCCTACGAATAGCTTTAAGAACATCCACTTTACGGTCCCGTATTTCTCCGGATTCCAGGGAGGCAGGTGGCTCCATCGCAACCATACACAAAATTTGTAATAAATGGTTTTGAATCATATCTTTCAAAGCCCCAGTTCCTTCATAGAAACTCCCTCTTGCCTCTACTCCTACTTCTTCAGCTACAGTAATCTGTACGGATTCTATATACTGCTGATTCCATAATGGTTCAAAAATAGAGTTCCCAAATCTAAAAGCCAGAATATTTTGAACTGTTTCCTTCCCCAGATAATGATCTATACGATAAATCTGTTCTTCTTTAAAGGTTTGCGACAATAAGTTATTCAGTTCTATTGCCGAGTTTTTATCATGTCCGAAGGGTTTTTCAATAACAATACGATCCTGTACCGGATTTCCGGCTAACCCTGCATTTTTGATATGTTCAGATATGGTAGCGATAAAATCTGGCCCGATTGACAAATAAAATAGTCTATTGGCACGTTCTCCTATTTCAGCATCAAATATCTTCAATTTTTCATTCAAATTCCTATAAGAATCTTCCTGATCTATCTGATGTTTAAGATAAGTAATATGTGATTTGAATTCTATCCATACTTCTTCCTTTGATAATTTATTTCGGGAAAAAATATTCAGGTTTTCTTTAATATAACTTCTAAAATCCTCATCATTATTATCTCCCCTACCCAATGCCACAATATTAAACTGTTCTGGCATTCTGCCGTCTATATATAAATTATAAAATGCAGGAAAAAGCTTTCTTTTTGCCAGATCCCCTGTAGCACCAAAAATAATGATAGTGGTGGGTCTTAATAAATTATTTTCATCCATTTTTTAATTCTTAATTGGTTGTACTTTGCCATATTGTATGAAAAACACCCTCTTTGTCAATACGCTGATAAGTATGAGCTCCGAAATAATCACGCTGAGCCTGTACTAAATTTATAGGTAAACTGGCTGTCGTGAATGCATCAAAATAAGCTAAAACAGTTTGGAATCCTAAGCTTGGAATTCCGTTTGATATGGCAAATCCCGCCACTTTTCTCAATGCCTCTGTTTTTGATTTTACAATGTCAGCAATATCGTTATCGAGAAGTATATTAGATAGTTTAGGGGTTTTAGTGTACACTTTATAAAATTTTTCTAATAGTCCTGAACGTATAATACATCCGCCTCTCCAGATCTTAACAACATCTTTCAAGGGAATTTCAAAATTATATTCTTCTGAAGCTTTTACTAATAATTCCAGTCCCTGGGCATAACTAATCAGTGTAGAAACAAAAAGTGCATCACCAACCTCCTGAATGAATTCTTTTACATTTTCGGAAACTCCATTATTTTTATGCGGGTATAGATCAGAGGCTTGAATTCTTTCATCCTTATAGGAAGATAGTGTTCTGGAAGTAACGGCTGCATCAATGGTCGGAATAGCAACTCCAACCTCCATTGCTTCCTGAGAGGTCCATTTCCCTGTACCTTTCGAACCTGCCTTATCTAATATGTAATCTATAAGAAATCCTCCTGTAACCGGATCCTTCTGCTGAAAAATATCCCGTGAAATTTCAATTAAAAAAGAATTCATTTCTCCGTTATTCCATTCTTTAAAAACCTCATAAAGTTGGTCATTATCAAGATGAGCCCCTCTGCGGAGCAGGTCATAAGCTTCACTGATAAGCTGCATGATAGCATATTCTATTCCGTTATGTACCATTTTCACATAATGTCCTGCAGCATCTTTCCCCATATAAGCAGTACAAGCATCATTATTCACTTTAGCAGCAATTGCTTCAAGCATAGGCATTACTAAGTTGAAAGCCTCTATATCTCCTCCCGGCATTATACTGGGGCCCGTTCTCGCCCCCTGCTCTCCTCCTGATACGCCCATTCCCATAAAATGCAACCCATAAGATGCCAGATTCGAAACACGCCTGTTTGTATCTTTAAAATAAGAGTTTCCTCCATCAATCACAATATCTCCTTTGCTCAATAGAGGTATAAGGTTTTCCAAAACTGCATCCACAGGCTTTCCTGCGGGCACCATCAAAAGTATCTTCCGGGGAGTTTCCAATCTGGATACAAATTCCGGTAAAGAACCTATTCCTTCTATTCTCATAGTTGGAGTCGATTTTTCTTTCAACTCTTTTATTTTTTGCTCATCCAGATCAAACCCAGCAACGGAAAATCCATTATCCGCAATATTATAAAGAAGATTTCTTCCCATAACCCCTAGGCCAATCATTCCATAGTTATACTTTTCCATATATTTATTTAATATTTTATTTTATTTTGCCACAATTAAATAAACAAAAGAATGGAGAAAATATTCAGCCTCCATTCTCTATTAACTGTATTAAATCAGCTTATAGCTTCTTTTAAAGTTTTTGCAGCAGCTGCAGGATCTTCAGCGCTATAAATAGCACTCCCCGCAACGATTACGTCTGCTCCTGCGGCCACAACATCTTTAATTGTACTTATATTTACTCCACCGGCAACAGAAAAAGGAACTTTCGCCTTTTTTCCCTCATTGATCAATGTCTGAATAGAGTATCCCGGAAGCGCCTGCTCATCAAGTCCAGCATGTAATTCTACAAAAGCCACACCAAAAGCACTTACTTCTTTTGCCCGTTCCACACGATCTTTAACTCCAATGGTATCAACTACCACTTTTTTTCCTAATTTCTCTGCAACTTCCACTGCTCCTTTTATAGTAGCGTCATCCACTGCCCCCATTACAGTAACAATATCTGCCCCGGCATTAAAAGCAATTTCTGCTTCTAATGCTCCGGTATCTGCAGTCTTCATATCTGCAAATACTAATTTATCCGGGTGAGCATTCTTCATTGCTGTAACAACTTTGAGGCCTTCCGCCTTAATTAATGGTGTACCCAATTCTATAATATCTACATAAGGTGCCACTTTATCTGCCAGTTTTAGTGCTTCTTCTGTAGTCAGAAGATCAATTGCAACTTGTAATTTCGCCATTTTAAATGAGTATTAAATTAATTAAATAATAATTTTGATTTATTCGAGATTAGCATGTCTCGACCATAAATATTCTTTTGTAAGTCCCGATTCTTTCCATAATGCCATAAAAACTGCCTCAAAAATAAATAATACAGCCTGTTCAAACAGGCTTCCTGCATATTGCTCGGATGATAATATTCCAAAATCAGTTTTTGTTGCAGCCGGTACATTTATAACCTCATCAGCTAATATTGCAAGCCTACTTTCCCTTGATACAGTTAATCCTATGACTTTTACTTTTTGATCCTTTGCTTTCTCTACTACATTAATAACCGATGTTGTCGTACCTGAACCTGAGGCTACAAGTAGAACATCACCTTCTGCAATAGCCGGAGTAAGTGTATCTCCCACCATAAAAACATTCAGACCTAAATGCATCATCCGCATTGCTGCCATCCGTAGTACCAAACCGCTTCTTCCTGCACCCATCAAAAATACTCTGTTTGCAGCTTTAACAGCTTTTCTTAGGCTATCAATTTCCTTCATATCCAGCCGGTCTGCCAGTTCTCCATTTTCATATAAAATCAAATGCAGGTATTGCTTTATCAGTTCTTGAGATTCCATTTCTATCTTTACATATTTTGAGTTCTATTAAACTTCAACTCAGCGTTATTATGTTCAAAGTTATTACAGAATGACAAGGGAAAACTTATACATTTAGGTCTACATGATGTAAATTTGGGACAGTTGCTTTCCGGTTTAACAAAAATTCTTCTTTGTCAAACTGATTTTAAGCATATAGAAAAATACTGACCTGGCTATTTTTTAATCTGAATACAACTGATCAAAAC
>NZ_JALAHD010000283.1 GCF_022712095.1 Chryseobacterium sp.
TCCTTTAATTATGAAAAAAATATTCTACTCTTTTTTACTATTCGCATCTGTAAGCTTATTTGCCCAGAAAAATCCAACTATCAAATTTGCTATTGCCAATGATATAGTGGGGACTACAAAGATGTTTGACGAGAAAAAAGATATTATACAAAGTGTGAATGTTTATAAAAGTTCTGCCAATCTTCCTCAGGCACTGAAAAAATACAGTCCTGTTGCAGAAAACGGTATTGCAGAAATAAAGATCAAAAACGGTTATGAAAATTTAGACAGAATCAGCTTAGCCGATCTTAATCAACAGAATAACCTTCCGAAAGAGACTCCTGTATTCATTGAAGGCTATGAATTCACAAACACTGACACCAATGTATATGGTGATATCCTGATCAAAATGGAAGTTAAAGATTATAATGGTAAAAAATCTTTATTTATCACCACTACACAAAAATAGTTTTCTAAATTATATTTCAAAAAGGGCATTTCAGAAATGGAGTGTCCTTTTCTTTTAATATTTATTATTCCATTTCTTTTTCAATTCTTCATAAATTTTCTTTTCAGTTGAATTATTTCCCGGCTCGTATAATTTCACATCTTTAATCTCTTCAGGCAAAAAAGTCTGATCCACAAAATTCCCCTGATAAGAATGGGCATATTTGTACTCTTTTCCATAATCAAGGTCTTTCATTAATTTAGTAGGAGCATTCCTTAAGTGTAAAGGAACCGGAAGATTTCCTGTCTTTTTCACGAGGGCCAGCGCATCATTAATTGCCATATAAGTGGAATTACTTTTTGGGGAAACAGCTAAATAAACTGCTGTTTCACTTAAAATAATTCTGGCCTCAGGATTCCCAATTACATTCACAGCCTGAAAACAGTTATTTGCAATTACCAAAGCATTTGGGTTTGCCAATCCAATATCTTCCGCTGCGAGAATAAGCATTCTTCTTGCGATAAATTTAATATCCTCTCCTCCTGCAATCATTCGTGCCAGCCAATATACCGTTCCGTTAGGATCACTTCCCCTCATGGATTTAATGAATGCTGAAATAATATCGTAATGCTGCTCTCCATTTTTATCATAAAGTGCCATTGTTTCCTGTAAAACGGAAAGGACATCTTCATTATCAATCTCTTTTTCAGGAACATCTTTAAACTGATTAAGAACCAATTCCACCGAATTGATCAGTTTTCTGGCATCTCCACCCGAATATTGTATGAATGCTTCTTTAGCGGATATCCTAAAATTTGTTTTTTCTTCCTGATTATATTTTTCAAGAGCAATATCGATAAGCTCTTCAAGCTTTTCATAGCTTAATGCCTTCAATACGTACACCTGACTTCGTGAAAGCAATGCCGATACTACTTCAAAACTCGGATTTTCCGTAGTGGCTCCGATCAATACAATCCACCCTTTTTCTACGGCATGAAGAAGTGAGTCCTGCTGGGATTTATTAAAACGATGAATCTCATCAATAAAAAGAATCGGCGATTTTCCTGAAAAAAGATTATTCTTCTTCGCCTCTTCAATCACATCACGTACATCTTTAACACCGGAAGAAACAGCAGAAAGCTTAAAAAATTTCCTTCCGGAATTTTCTGAAATGATTTCAGCTAAAGTAGTTTTTCCTGTTCCCGGCGGTCCCCAGAATATCAAAGAATTCAGCGTATCATTCTTCAACATTTTCCTTATGGTTCCTTTTTCTCCCGTAAGATGCTCCTGCCCAAGAACATCATCTAATGTTTTGGGCCTCAATTTTTCAGCTAATGGAATATTCTGGCTCATTTCTAGTGGTAATAAATGTTTCAGATTTCACTTTCTGAAACTTGTAACAAATTTAAACTAATTTTCATTTTTTTACCCTACTTTTGCATTGTTTTGAAAGATACATTTCATAAAATAATCACCTTTCCTTTGGTAATTTTAATCAGATTTTACCAATGGTTCATTTCGCCTTTACTTCCTAAAAACTGCCGATATGAACCAACCTGCTCACATTATATGATTGAGGCATTACAGGTCCATGGTATCTTCAAAGGATTATGGATGGGCATCAAAAGGATTGCAAGATGTCATCCATGGGGAGGAAGCGGCTATGATCCTGTTCCACCAAAACATTAAATACAATAGCAATTATTAAATTAATAAAAATGAGTAATTTTTTCTTCAGAATTTTTCTCTTATTGTTTTCATTCATCACTCAATGCTTCTTTGCACACAGTTATTATGCAGATGGCTTATCGGACGGAACATTAAAGGTAAACTCCACCAATATTCCGGTTAAAATATATTCTACAACCGAGCTTGAAGATTTAAGTGATTTTGCCAACCGCGAAACTACTAATACATTGGTGATCCTGAATAAATCTAATCTTGAAGCTCCGCATTATGAATACAGCGCCATGATTCTGAACAAATTCCGAGACAAAAACTATCAGTTTTTCACTAAAGATTTTAAATTAATCGGAACCAATGTTAGTCCTGAAAATATTGAAACTTATAAATACGCTGTAAAAGTAAATACTCCAATTACAGGTTCTGAAAGTGTAAAGCTTGAAACTCCTTTCAAAATATGGGATCCTTCTACCGGAATCCATCTGGGGCCGATTACCTTACATTTTTATAGCTTAATGTTCATTTTTGCATTTGGCTTTGGTTATATTTTAATGACTAAAATCTTTAAAATCGATCGTGTTAATCAAAAATATCTTGAGCCTCTTTTCACATGGACATTGATTGGAACGATCCTTGGGGCAAGGCTGGGACACGTTATTTTCTACCAACCTGAGCTATTCAAAGAAGATTTCTGGAGTGTATTCCTTCCTATAAGTACAAAAAACGGACTGAAGTTCACAGGATTCTCCGGACTGGCAAGCCATGGTGCAACAATAGCCTTGATCTTCACAACATTATACTACTCTTTCAAAATCATTAAGAAAAATCCTTTATGGGTTTATGACAGATTAGGAATCGTTGTTTCTTTAGGAGGAGCTTTTGTAAGGATGGGAAATTTTTTCAATTCTGAGATCATTGGAAAACCTGTAGACCCCAATTCTCCATTCGCTTTACTTTTCCCACAACAGAGCAGCGAATACGGAATTACCGTTCCCCGTTACCCTACTCAGCTATTTGAGGCTATCGGATATATCTGCCTGTTCCTATTATTATGGGCTCTTTACAGAAAAACCAATAAAAAATACCAGCAGGGTTGGTTATTTGGATTATTCTTCATCATCCTTTGGGCTATAAGATTCTTTGTAGAGTTTTTAAAAGAACCACAAGGAGACGAGTTTATCCAGTTTGCCGGGCTTAATACTGGACAGGTATTATCTATTCCTTTCATGATCGCAGGAGTAATCATTATGGTTATCTCTAAAAAGTTTAAAATTACAGAAGAGGAAAACGCAAAACCTGAATAAGTATCATTTACAAATACATAGAAAGCCACAAATTAATTTGTGGCTTTCTTATTTTAAAGTTTTATAGAAGTTTTCTTATTGACTTCTTTGAAGACCGTTCCTAATTCTTCAATAACATCAGTAGGCAACATTGATTCTTCCGATTTTTTATCAGCAGCATAATCAGCAGCTTTTCCATGTAGCCAGACTCCAAAAACAGCAGCTTCTTTTTCAGAATATCCCTGAGCTAAAAGAGAAGTTATAATCCCTGTCAAAATATCTCCGCTTCCCCCTTTCGCCAGTCCTGCATTTCCTGTCACATTATAATACACCTTTCCATCAGGAGTAATAACCTGTGTGTGATGATCTTTTAGAACGATACAGATATTAAGCTCTCTGGATTTTGATCTTGCCAGTTCCAATCTTTCAAATGAATTGGCAGAATCACCGAATAATCTTTCAAACTCTTTAGGATGTGGGGTAATAATAGAACTTTCAGGGAGTAGACGAATTCTTTCCTGATCTTTAGATAGAATATTTAATGCATCAGCATCAATGACAAGAGGTTTTGAATATCCTCTTAAAAACTGAACAAAAGCTTCTTCAGTAACAGGTTCTGTTCCGAGTCCCGGACCAATTCCATATACAGCCCCTTCTTCTGTTTTAATATTATCAATATAACGATCATCACCGCCTTCGATAAACATGGCCTCCGGACAGGAGCCCTGCAGTGTTTCATAACCACATTGAGGCACTATGCTAAATGTAAGCCCGGCACCGGTTCTTAAGGCTGATTTTGTTGCCATGACTGCAGCTCCTATTTTCCCATAAGAGCCACCTGCAATAATAACTTTACCATAAGTCCCTTTATGAGAAAAATCTAATCTGGGCTTAAAAAAACTTTGCACAATTTCATCACTAATAACAAAATCATGAGTCTCCGTATTCTGAATATATTCCTTACTTAAATTAATATCCAGAATAATAACTTTCCCTGTATATTTTCCAGTTTCGGGATGAAGAAAACTCTTTTTCCAAAACTGAAAACTTAAGGTAAAATCTGATTGCAATACCGTAGAATCTTCTTCTGAAATTTTGTCAGCAAAAAGTCCTGAAGGAATATCAATAGAAATTTTAACCTGTTTTCTTTTATTCAGCAGTTCTATGACATCTTTATGTTTACCCTCCAATTTTCGTAACAATCCGGTTCCGAAAATAGCATCAATTAAAATAGTCTGTTCAGAATTATCATCTTTGGCTTCCTCAAAATCTTTAATACTTATTCCTGAAAAGTCTTTAAGTCTCAGAAAATTAACCAGAGCATCATTAGAAAATTGAGTATTGGATTTATCAATAAACACATTGACATCAAATCCTTTTAAGTAAAGCATTCTGGCTATGGCAAAACCGTCCCCCCCATTATTTCCGTTTCCACAAAACACAGCTACTTTTTCATAACTCTTTGAATGTTTCAGGATCCATTCTACCGATGCAGTTGCGGCTCTTTCCATTAATTCAATAGAAGAAACAGGTTCATGATCAATCGTATATCTGTCTGCAGACCTGACCTGATGTGAGTTAAATATTTTCATAGAATCAATTCAATTAATATAAGGATATGGAA